>DATIGJ010000153.1:0-2374 GCA_035454765.1 Patescibacteria group bacterium | reverse complement strand
AAGATACAACAATCAGTATTGACTACCTACTCATTGGACCTGGCACTCCTGTCATTGAAGGAACCGGCCCCTGGACCATATTCCTTCCAATTCTTTCTCTGCCGGCAAACGACGGCAAAATACTGGTCAATTATGGTGGTGGCACCCCTCTAGATGGGGTAACCAATCATTCAACTTCAGGAGTCACTCAATTCAATACGAAAGTAAAAATGACGACGCAGTCATCGCAAAAATTTGTCAGCCTACCAAAACAGCCAACGATTACGCTTTTACCCTCTCCCCGCGATAATCCGTTCAATAGTATCTGGATTTCTCCTGAAAAACGAACACCATTTTCGTTTTAAAGAAATACTATTTTTTAAACAATGACTTCAACTTTTGCCTTTTGAATTTTGAAGTTATACAATAAATATACTGCCCATGATTGAATCACAATTTTTATTACAAAATGCGCATTTTGCGCTCAATCTTTTTGCTGCACTCGTCTTCTTTTCTGCAGCATGGCTCTATTTTGATGCCTGGGTGCTTCGCAAAGAATTAAAAGAAACCCTAAAAATCCTCGGTCTCTTTTTACTCTGTCTTTCTTTTCTTACGCATGCCACCTTCATCGAACAGACTATCCTCGTTAACCCACTCATCGGTACAAATATTATCGTCGGAATCAGTCTATTACTTCGGATAGTAGGATACGGCATTCTTGCCGCTGGACTTCTGATTGATCCACTTCAGAAGCGACCGGATGAAACAGCACACAAGACCTTTGCAGCAGGAGCCTTCGCCTCTCCTGGATTCGGATCCTTGTTCTCTGCGTTGTTGTCCCCTATTCTCGCGGCATTTACCGGACTCCTCTATCTCAAACGCGCTACCAAAGGATTGGAACATCATCTCAGACCAGTTGCCTTATCCTTTTTTCTTTTATCAATTCACGAATTACTCTCTCTTGCGTCACTTTTTCAAAATACCAATAATATCACCCTCTTTAACCTCGTTTCCCCCTTTGGTCTGCTTTGGACTATTGAACATCTCTTTCTCTTAGCTGCAATTATTGTCCTTGGCAAATGGGTCTTTGCCTATCTTCTCAAAAGACTCCAGACCCAACTCTTTATCATTCTTACCAGCCTTATTTTACTTATTTTTCTTCTTACCACTATCTCCTTTACCTACCTCCTTCTTCGCAATCTTGAGAATGACGCACTTGCTCATTTAACAACAGACGTCAATATCCTCGCCTACAGTATTGAGAGCAAAAAAAGCGAACTCGTCTCTGACGCAGAAGTGGCTGCAGCTAACCCTGTTCTCAAAGAAGCAATCAATACAAATGACCGTAAAGCACTAAAAGACATTGCGACGAACTTCTTGCTCGCCAAAAAAGAATCATTTCTTGTTATCACTGCAGCAAATGGAACAGTACTCATGCGAGGCGAAGATCCAGAGAGCTTTGGTGATTCTCTTTCTAACGATCCGTTGTATAGAAAAGCTGCAAAGCAAGAGCGTGTTTCATCGGTGGTCGTGAGGGATGGTGTCCTTGCGCCAACGGTTTCGGTACGGGGTGCAGTTCCGGTACTTGAAAATGAAACCGTTATCGGCACGGTAATTCTGGGTACCGATATTGATAATACGTATGTTGATGGAATAAAAAAGGCAACCAAACTGGATGCTTCAATCTATGGTGGAAATAAACGATCAGCTACCACCTTTATTTCTGCTGATAAGAAGTCCCGCTGGGTTGGCATTGCCGAAGAAACTCCCGAAATCAAAAAAACCGTTCTTGTCGAAGGGAAGCCTTACGTTGGTACCAGTACCATTCTCAGCGTCCCCTATCTATCAGCCTTCTTACCACTGAAAGACGTTGATAACATCCCTGTAGGCATGCTTTTTGTCGGGAAGGAAAAACTTGAAGTTCTGCAAACTGCGGGAAGAAGTATCGAATTGACCTTTCTTGTCAGTGCGATCCTTCTCATTATTTCAATCTTTCCTGCTTTTCTTATTGCAAAATTTATCTCACGACAAATCAAATAATTAAAAAATTATTAAAAATATCTTGCATTTTTAAAAAAATTCGATTATTATTATCATAAGATCTATGGCTAAACTCCTCATTATCGAAGACGATCCGTTTGCACAGCGGATGTATCAAAGATTGTTTGCTCATCAAAACCACGAAGTCATCATTGCTGGCAACGGAAAAGAAGGTTTTGAACTTGCTGTAAGAAGGCTACCCGATCTCATCCTTGTGGATATACTGCTTCCGGGTATCAGTGGGCTGGAACTTCTCGAGAAATTAAAAATTGAACAAAGTACCAAGGCGATCCCTGTTTTTGTCATAAGTAATTTAGCAGGAGAAGATGTCGTGGCAGATGCAAAAAGACTTGGT
>DATIGJ010000152.1:0-3981 GCA_035454765.1 Patescibacteria group bacterium | reverse complement strand
GTGAATGTCGGTACGTCTATGTTAATCCGACGATTGAGAAAGTCAGCGGCATTCCTGTTTCATCCTTTATCGGAAAGACACAGAAGGAACTCTCGATTCCTGCAGACCAGGAAGCATACTGGAGAACACACATTGAGGCGGTTTTCCAGACAGGAATGGAAAAGATTATTGAATTTTCTTTTCAGACACCAACACAGGGAATCCGGTATTTTCAAGCGAGGCTTGTGCCTGAAAAAGCACAAAATGGCGCGATTCAGTACGTGCTAGCTGTTGCACATGATGTTACCGAACTCAAAACACATGCGGAAGAAGTTAATCATGCAAAAGATCAATTTATTTCGCTTGTTTCCCATGAGTTACGAACACCACTGACTGCGATTAAGGGATTGATTTCTATGATGTTGCATGGTGACTATGGGGAAATATCCGATCGTATGCGGCTTCCTTTGACAAACGTGTATACAGCGGCGCTTCGACAAATACATTTGATTAATGATTTATTGAGTTTGTCTCGTTTGCAGACAGGGCGTATTCATTACACGTTTTCGACCTTTCTTCCCCAGACTATTGTTGTGCAGGTAATTTCTGCTTATGAGCCACAGGCAAAGGTAAAACGAGTCGAACTTCGTAGTGATCCTGGAGAACAAATTATGGTGCAGGCAGATGATTTATGGGTGAAAGAAGTGCTTGATAACCTGGTTGCTAATGCAGTGAAGTTTACTGAGAGTGGCAGCATTCATGTGTCCTATCGTTATGAAGCCGATCAGGTAAGTATCATAGTGACCGATACGGGAACAGGAATCACTCCTGAACAACAGCAGAAATTATTTGGCAAATTTGAACAACTCATTACTCCCGAGAAAGGAAAGGCGATGGGTTCCGGTCTTGGCTTGTATATCTCCCGTGCGGTTGCACGTCATATGGGTGGAGACGTCTTTCTTGAAAAATCAACACAGGGTCAGGGAAGTACGTTTGTTTTTGTATTACCAAAGGCAGGTGGACAGCGAGCACAACTTGCTAAGCAGGAGCTTGAAAAAACACAAAAATTATCGTTAAATAAAAATGGAGTGTAGGAACTATGCAAAAAACAGTTCTTATTATTGAAGATGACCAAATTATTCTTGAAATGTATCGAGATAAATTCGAATTGGGTTCGTTTGGTGTTATTTCAGCACGCAATGGTGAAGACGGATTGCAAGCAGCATTGAAATATCATCCCAATCTTATTTTGCTTGATCTTGCGATGCCAAAGATGGACGGAATGACCGTGATGCAGCATCTTCGTCAGGATGCGTGGGGAAGTAGCGTGCCGGTCATTATTTTGACCAATCTCAATATTGATGGTAAGATTCTTGAAGAGATTATCAAACATAAACCGACCTACACCTTAATGAAGGCAAATACGACACCGGATGATGTTTTTGCGAAAGCGAATGATATTGTGAGAAGGGAAGGAGAATGAAATGAATAAAGTATTACTAATCGAAGATGATGCATTGTTACTTTCCATGTATCAGGATAAATTTGTCCATGAGGGATTTACTGTAGAGACTGCAACGGATGGAGAGACCGGCATTAACAAAATGCGTTTATTTCAGCCTGATATTGTCCTTCTTGATTTATTGCTTCCAGAACAAAGCGGTTTTGATGTCTTAAAGTTTGCCAAACAGGATCCGCAGCTACAAAACGTGCCGATTATTATTCTAACGAATGCACATGCAGATCGAGATGGCATGATTAAAGATTGGGGAGTTGTTGCACTTATGTTGAAAGCAGAGACAACACCTGAGGAAGTGGTACAAAAGGTACGGGAAGTGTTGCCAATCCCACAACAAACGTAATAACAGATCCTCAACTTGCGTTTTGCTCCGATTACTTTTATTCTTATAGTTAGAGAGGGGGTGACGATTCTACATGATTGAAGTAAATTATCTCGGCGTGTTGTTTGCAGCGATTGTCTCAATGGGTGTTGGCTTTCTTTGGTATGGGCCGATATTGTTTGCAAAGCCCTGGATGAAATTAATGGGTTATACAGCAGAAAGTCTGAAGAAAGAACAAGCGCAGATGGGAAAGACTTATGCCATTAGTTTTTTGCTTGCTCTGGTTACGGCATATGTTCTGTCGCACGTGATGAGTTTGTCAGCATATTTTTATCAAACTGATGCTGTTATGACCGGTTTGACAAGCGCGTTTTGGATGTGGCTCGGATTTGTGATGCCAGTTCAGGCGACAGAAGTGATGTTTGGTGGAAAAAAATTTGCCTTGTTTGCGATTAACACCGGTTATCAATTTTTCTCACTTTTAGTAATGGGACTTGTTTTGGGATTGGTATAACGATCTTATGCGTGTGGATTTCTTCGTAGGAAGAGCGCGCTCCATGCTGCAAAGATTAAGAGTCCTCCCGCGATAAATGGTGCTTTTATGCCAAGAAGTGCTGCTCCTCCTCCTGCTGTCAGCGGGATAATTCCGCCCGCAAGTGCGATGAGGGACCCGTTGATGCCAAGTGCTGCTCCTTGTTTGTTTGGATCCACATTTTTGCTGATAAGTGCTGTCATATTTGCCATCGTGAGTCCCTGAGGAATGGCAATGAAGGGTAAAATGAGGTAGACGAGCGCGACTGTTCCCATAAATGGATACAGAGCTACAGCTGTGCCGACAGAAAGCATTGAAATTCGAAGAATGGCTCGTTCATGATATTTTTTTACCAGTATCGGAAGGATCACGAGTTGTGTTATTGCTGTCAGCACACCAATAGCAGCAAAGTAGGTGCCTACGTCGCCTTCGGTAAAGTGCAGTTGCGTGACTTGAAAAATACTTGAAAAGGTCATCAGAAAGGTAAACCCTGACATATATAAAAAACTTGCGAGATAAATTGGTAATGTTTTCTTATCTTCATATGCAGCTAGTAGATTATGTATGCCTTTGAGTGGATGAAAATTATGTGACGTTTTTTCGACGTTCTTTCGCGTTTCAGGTAGAAGTAGCATACAGAAAAGAAAATTGAGTATACCCAGTAGTCCTGCAACCATGAATGGTGCAGCAGCATTTTCCGTCCAATGAGAAATCCAGCCGCCTGCAAGTGGGCCAATAATAAATCCGATGCCAAAGGCAGCTCCGATCAAGCCAAAATTTTTTGCCCGATCTTGTGGTGAAGTAATATCAGCAATCATAGCCTGGGCGATACTGAAATTTGCCGCAGCGAGACCCGCAATTAACCGGCTGATAAAGATAATGGTTAGCGATTGTACCATAATGCCAAATCCGAAAAAGGCTTGGGAAATTGCCAGCGTGCCAATGCCAAGAAGGAGTAATTTTTTTCTCCCGTAATAATCAGACAATTCTCCGAGCAGCGGTGCTGCGATAAATTGCATGAGACCAAAAAGAGCGGTAACCACGCCTGCGATAAGAAATTGTGATGCTTGCGAGTATCCGTGAAGAATAAATTCTTTTGACGTCGGATCGGTAAAGATAACCGGAATAATTGGAATAACCATACCGGCGCCGATCATGTCAAGGAGGAGGGTAATAAAAAGAATGAGAAGTACCTTGTTCTGCATAAAAATAGGTAAAAGAATTCTCTCAGATGGTTCAGTCTGCCGTCAAGGACTTGACAAAGTAATGTGATGTGTTACGCTAGTCTTATGAAGAAAAATAATCTCGTCATTGTTATCGTGGTTGTTCTTATCCTTGCGGTTGCAGGATGGTGGTATTTTGGTAAGAATAATGGTGCCCTGAATCAAGGAGGGATGATGTCTAACGGCATTGCTGATTTGTTTGGCCAGAACGTTAGCATGACTTGTACCTATACCGATGAGGAAGGACGTCAAGCAACGACACATATCAAAAATGGTGCTATTCGTTCAGATTATACGGGTGCGACTGCAGAAGAGACAGGCAGTATGATTCTTAGAGATAAGGTCGTTTATACTTGGCAAGGAAAAGAAGGAATCAAGATGACAATACCAGATGTCACGATTACTC
>DATIGJ010000151.1:0-6888 GCA_035454765.1 Patescibacteria group bacterium | reverse complement strand
ATTCAGGAAATTATTCTCAAGCGTGTAGGACACTTTATCAATTTCACCCTCAGCATAAGGAAATGAAACGACAAGATCACCAGCGTCACCGCCAAGATTTGTCTGTACTTTGTTAATACCAACCAGTGATGAAACTTCGACCAAAGGCGTTTTTGGTGATGCGACAACAACTTTTTTCCCAAGTTGATTGATTAACAAATACAACGATAACGTTGCAGCCATGTCATCAAGATTTGGATTTTGACCGACAACAACGCCGATACTATTACTTTTTGCGATTGCGTCTTTTATCTGTTGAACGATATTATTGTCCATATAGGTGCGGATTTCCTGCCTTCAAGCAGATTAACTATGGGATATTATAACATCTCCTACGCGAATGTCAAGTTCTGGAGTGATTACCACGCCTGCTTCGTGGCCTTTTTCTACCTTTGAAGTCGGATTTTTACCAACTCGAAGCGATTGGATACTCCCCTCTCCAACCACTTCCTCCTCCCCTCTCATAATTCTGATTCTGTCTGAGCGTGCAATCCGACCTTCACTAACGTTTATGCCAAAAGCAAAGGTCTTTTCAAAAGGAAATTTGGCAAGCACTTTCGCCTTGCCGAAAACCTGTTCCATTTGAGCTTGTAATTTACCCTCCAAAGCATCCGTGAGCTCATCAAGAAGCTCATAAATAATGGTGTAATTGCGAAGTAATACCTTCTCCGTATAGGCAAGACGCTGAATCTCAGGCTTAATCTTGGTATTAAAGCTCAACAAAATACCACCGGTTGACTTTGCAAGAAGAATATCAGCCTCACTCACCTCTCCTGTTTTTTTCAAAACGATCTTAATTTCAGAAGGAAATGCGTTGACTATAGCCTCAAGCGAGCCTTGCGTATCCGCAACAAGAACGACTGACAACCCAAGATGCTCTTCAGGCCTTTTATAGACCAGTTCGCGAGTCAATCCTTTTGTGGAAGCTTCAGGCTCAATAGGCTTCGCATGTTCCCTTGCAGTGATAATACCGCCCACATTCGGTACTTTTTCAAATCCTAATAACTCCACAGCCTCACCCACGCTTGCAGACTGCACCGGTTCCCCCTGATGATTCAAAATCGTTCTTACCTTAAAAATTTGGCCGTCACTTGCCAGCTCCTCACGAACCTGGATGCTGCCGTTTTTGATCACCACCGTCGCTCTAGCGCCGGCACGGCTATCCAGTTTTGATTCAATAACTACCGCTTGTAAAGGTGCCTGCCCTGAGCTTGTCGAAGGGTGGAGATCAAAGACTAAAAGAATCAAATCAAGGAGTTCTTTGATATTCATACCTGATTTTGCTGAAACTTCAATAATGGGCGTGTCACCGCCGTATTCTTCAAGCACGATTTGCTCTCTCATCAATTCCTGCTTGACCTTGTCAGACTGTTTTGTCGGGAGATCAGCCTTGGTAAGAACAACAATAAAGGGTGTCGCGGTAGCACGAAGCACCTCAATGCTTTCCTTCGTCTGTGGTTTCACACCTTCTGTTGCTGCAACGATCAACAACGCCACATCTGCAGCCTGTGCTCCACGGCCTCGCATTTTACTAAATGCTTCGTGACCAGGAGTATCAATAAAGGTGATACGCCGTTTTTGTCCTTCATGCTCAATTTCAACCTCTGATGCACCAATTTTCTGGGTAATTCCGCCATGTTCACGATCAGCAATGGTTGTTTTACGAATAGTGTCTAAAAGCGTTGTTTTGCCGTGGTCTACATGACCAAGTACCGCTACGACAGGAGGGAATACGTTTGTTTGAACATTTTTGTCATTTGTCATAATTGTTAATAAAAAAGGCGCCTCTCAAAGCGCCCTAGCAAATTAAAGTTCAAAATGAAAAGTTTAAAGTTACCGTGTAAAGTTTAACATTTTTAATTTTGAATCATAATTTTGCATGTTGCACTTTGAATTTTTAACTATTTTTCTCTTCTACTACTTCACCAGATTCTTCCGCTACTTCTTCTTTGATTTCTTCTTCCTTTGTCTCTGCTTCTTCAGATTCAACCGTACCTTCTACAGCTTTTGATTCTTCAATCTTTTCATCGGCAATTTCACCAGATTCTTCTACAACTTCTGCTTTTATATCTTCTTTTGCAACGTCTAACGTTGCCTGTGAATCTTCCTTTTCAATCGCGTCTGACGCGACTTCAACTTCAGTGCCTGCTTCTCCTTCTATTTCAATTCTGTATTTTGTCAATTTGCTCGCGAGTCTGACATTTTGTCCATCTTTTCCAATCGCAAGAGACAATTCATTCTGTGGCACAAAGACATGCGCTACTTTTTCTTCTTCATTGATCTCAACACGGATATTCTTCGCAGGAGAAAGGGCTTGGGCGATATACTGTTTCGTATCTTCTGACCACTGAACAATGTCAATTTTTTCAATTCCGCCAAGCTCTTGAATAATCGCCTGGACACGAACACCCTTTTGTCCAACACAAGATCCAACAGGATCAATCCCTGATTGGCCTGAAAAAACAGCAACTTTCGAACGGTTGCCTGGTTCTCGAACAACAGCTTTAATCTCAACACTTCCCTGCGCAACTTCCGGTACTTCTCGTGCAAAAAGTCCCTCAACAAGCCCAGTTGATGCTCGGGAAACAATAATTTCTTCACCTTTTGGCCCTTCACGAATATCCAAAAGATAGAACGACAATCGTTGATTCAAATGATACTTTTCGTTTGAAATCTGCTCTGATTGTGGAAGGAGTGCTTCTGCTTTTCCGATATCAATAATAATATTTGAACCTGCAAATCGAAGCACCATACCGTTGACGATTCCACCAATTTTTACGCGGTAATCTGAAAGCACTGCCTCTTTTTCTTTTTCACGAATTTTTTGCAGGATCACTTGCTTTGCTGTCTGGGCTGCGATACGACCAAATCCAGGAGGGGTTACATCTTCACCGTTGTGAAGAATCTTTGCTTCACCAGTAATTGGACTTAATTCTGCAGTAAATTCTTCGATTTCGATGCCAGGATGATCTTTTCTATATGCGGCAAGAATAGCGTTTTTGACGGTGTCCAAAACGACGGAAACATCAACTCCGCGTTCGGATGCAACTTGATTTAATGCTAATGCAAATTCAGATCGTTGTACTGCTGGCATAGTAGCGATAAGTATACCAGATCGAACGTGAAGCTTCAAGCTTGAAAATCGAAACGTTGTTGCTATTTCCTTTTCACAGGGTGGCCGCCGAAGGCGATACGAAGGGCTCCTACAATCTTTGCTGCAAAGGAATCCTGCACCTCTTTTTCCGTTTCGGATCGAACGCGAAAATCACGAGCCTGTTCAATAGATTCAATCGGTAAATTGTGTTTTTTTGCTTCCTCAATCGTCCAAATCGTTTCTCCCGATGCTGAACCAATCGTCCCCTGAATGGAATCAAGATGAGGATCTTGTTCCAACGCTTCAGCTGTCCGATCCATCATAAAACCCGAAATAAGCGTATTCTTTTGATATAACTTTGCTACTTTAACTAAATCAAAATGATAAGAAGAATTCTCCAAAACACCAAACCCCTCACCAATCGCCTGCATGAAAGGATACTCAATACCATTATGTACCATCTTCACAAAATGTCCCGCACCACCCGTGCCGAAATACTCATGACCACCATGAGGATGTGCCAACGAATCAAGAATTGGTGTGATATGATCATAAGCACTTTTATCGCCACCAACCATCATAGGATAACCCTGTTCACCAGCAATCACGCCTCCTGATACACCAATACCCAAAAATTGTATTCCCTTTGACGCAAACATTGCTGCATGTCTCTCCGTATCGGTGAATTTTGCATTTGCACCATCAATCACAATATCATTCTTTTCTCCATGCTTTGCGACTTCTTCCATCATCTGGTCTGTTGCTTCTCCTGCAGGAAGCATACTCCACACAACACGAGGTTTTTCCAGAGTTTTGATGAGTTCTTCAACGGTCTCACACGATTTCGCATCAGGATACTGTGATTGCAGTTCTTTAACGGGTTCCGGAGATCTATTCCAAAGAACAACATCATGGCCTTCTTTCAAAAGTTTTTTTGCCATTCTGCCACCCATTTTCCCGAGTCCAATAAATGCAATTTGCATAGGTTTTATTCTAAAACAACATCAGTAAATAAATCAACGGATTTCATCTCACGAAGAACCCGAGCAGGTGTTGTCGGTAAATCGCCGGTTTCGGCGATAACGCGACTGAGTGCATCTTTCTTATTTTCTCCAACTGCGTACACAAATGCATGATCAATATACTCACGAAGAAAAGTATTGGTCGTTGTTGACCGATAGCGATACGGATTTTTACCTTCTGCATCATAGGCAGCGACGAACACACCTGGATCTTCAAATAACTTGGTAAACAATTCAGGATTTTCCGGACATGGCAATACACCTGACGTATGCCCGTCAGGACCAATACCAACTGTCGCGACAACGACACCATCAGGATTTTCTTTTTTCCAATCGGTAAGTACCTGTCCAAATCGTTTTGCATGCGCTTCGTGCTCTTCATCATCTTGCACTGTTGTGTCAATAAAGTGTGCGCCTTTATCTTTTGCCGTACGGTAAAACTCTGTCTGTTGCAACTGTGCAAAATTATTTTCTTTCGGATCACGACTATACCGCTCATCCAAGACACCAATCGTCACATGCTCATCAATGGTTAAGACATCAACTAAAGGAAATAAATCAAATGCTGATCCTCCGGAAACAAGAAGCAAAACAGAGATATGTTCTTGCCGTGCTTCAGATAAAACGCCATTTAATTTCTCGGTCAGTTGGGTGACTGCTTTCTCTTTTGAGGAAACGGTATGAAGACGAAAATTGCTTGCCATTGCAATCACTATACGGTAACACCATGCACGATGTCAACGGATCTTTTTATCATGGCAAAATCATATCCGAAAAAAGTAAACAGACTCGGATAGTGTAGTTCAAGCGTGAATAACCCTTGATAATTTTTCCTATGCAACTCTTGCAAAAATGCTTGTATGTGAAAATCACCCATGTCCAACGGCAGATGGTTTGCATCTTTTGAAAAACTGCTCAGATGGACATTGCCAATTTGTGAAAAAATCCTGGAAAACCATGCCTCTTGGTGAGGTGAGGGTACATGTGCATGATCAATATCAAATGTCATCTTAATACCATACTCTCTTGTTATCTGTGCAACTTTTTCAACGTCAGTTGTATCAAGACCTGAATGAAAAAAGGTGTTAAGAAGACCTGGTTCATATTTTACCGGCAAATTTTCAAGAAATACGTCAATTTGTTTTTTTTCCCGTATTTCTCTTAGTTTCTCAAGATATTTTTTCATCCGAGGATCGGCAAAAGACATATTCATCAGTGGGTGAAAGGTGATGCCTTTCGCACCAAAGGTTTTCGCCAAATCAACAAAACCCTCATCGAAAAACGTTAGTCCAAAACCCGACCATGCAGGCTGGTGCAGACTGACAATGGGAAGATCGTATTTTTCCGAAAGGTAGCGCATCCGTTTTACAGACCAACGTGATTTGTACCCAACAATTAACTCCACACCATCAACACCTGTTTCTTTCAAACCACGAAACAAATATTCCATATCACGAAAAAGCGGCGAAAAATCAAAAATTGATGTATTAACCTTAAATGCACTCATAGGAAACATCTATTATAACCTATTTACCCCACGTGGGGTTTACGAAATCTGCAGTGAGAGATTGCCTGAAGTATCAAGAGAAAATGTCGCAGTATGACCTCTGATTAATTTCCCTTCCAGCTTTTTCTGCGCAATCATATCTTCAAGATTATCCTCAATATAGCGTCTGAGTGGTCTAGCGCCGAAATCACGATCAAACCCTTCTTTTGCAATTTTTTGAATAACCTGTTCAGCAACAACTAGCGTAATATCCTGTTCTGCCAGTGATTTTCGAAGCTGTTCAAGGAGGAGCTGAATGACCTGAATAAGCACTTTGTCCCCAAGTGGCTTAAACGTCACGACATCATCAAACCGATTTAATAATTCGGGACGGAAAATTGCCTTCTTTTGTAAGAAATCTACTAGGTTCCTATGAAATGCACGATCAATCACTCTCCCCTTTGCAATTTCTTCACGAATATATTCAGAACCAGCATTTGACGTCGCAATAATAATACAATTTCTGAAGGAAACCGTATTTCCTTTATTGTCGGTGAGCCGCCCGTCATCGAGCACCTGAAGAAACAAATTATGAATCTGCGGATGCGCTTTTTCAAATTCATCAAGAAGAATAAGCGACGATGGATGATCATGCACTTTTTCGGTCAATTCTCCCCGTTCATTTCCTTCTCCAGGAGGTGCACCAAGCAGACGCTTGAGTCCTGTCTCATCCGTATATTCACTCATATCAAGCCTAATCATCTGTTTCTCACCGCCGTAATATAATTCGGCAAGCGCCTTTGCTGTTTCTGTTTTTCCCACACCGGTAGGCCCGAGGAAAAGAAATGAAATCGGCCGCTCTGCTGTCTTCATCCCCGATCGAAGCCGACGCAATGCCTCAGAAATCGCATGAATTGCATCATCCTGATCAATGACCCGCTCATGTAACTTTTCTTCTAGATGGAGAAGAAGCTCTGCTTCACTTGCTGTCGGATCGCCGATCGAAATATGCGTTGTCTCTTCAACTTGTTTCACAACATGCGTTTCAAGAGCAATTTTTCGACCAGACTTATCAAAACTAGACTCCTGCGAAAGAGAAACAGTATTTGCAACCGTCTCAAGAAGCGATACGGCACTCCCAGGAAGACTTGAGTCCTGAAGAAACCGATCCGCCAGATCAACTGCACTTCGTATCGCTTGATAACTGATAATAATATGATATTCTTTCTCAATCCTGACAACCTCAT
>DATIGJ010000150.1:0-4060 GCA_035454765.1 Patescibacteria group bacterium | reverse complement strand
CTTGAGTAGCGGACTTTCCATAAGGTATAATGAAGTCTATCATAACATAATCCACATGAAGACACTGTATTTTGTTGCCAATTGGAAGTCAAATAAAACCATACAGGAAGCCATTACGTGGCTTCAGAAAATCTCAAATCTCAAATCTCAAATCTCAAATTTAGAAGAGAGTGAAATTATCGTTTGTCCCTCGTTTACCCTCTTGCCTTCAATGAAAGCATTTCTTGAAGAACATCAGTTACCGATCAAACTTGGTGTCCAGGATGTTTCGCCTTTTGAAGAAGGAGCCTATACAGGTGCAATTAACACGAAACAGGCAAAAGAGTTTGTGACCCACGCAATTATCGGACATTCAGAACGGAGGCGTTTGTTTCATGAGACAGATGAAGATGTGATTGCAAAGATAAAACAAGTGCTTGCAGCAGAGATTACCCCGATTTTGTGTATCAGTGACATTGCACAATTAGATCATTATTTGACAGAAAGTACCACACTTGTTGATAATGCAGAAAAAATTATTTTTGTCTATGAACCACCAGGAGCAATCAGTGGTGGCGGAGCATATCGTGCAGAAGATCCCGAAACGGCAAACCAAAACGCAGGGGAAATCAGAAAGAAAATTGGTAAACAGGTTATTACAATTTATGGTGGTAGCGTCAATCCAGACAATCGTGATGCACTTTTTGGACAGGAGTATATTCAAGGTGGATTAGTCGGACAGGCGAGTTTAGATGCAGAAACGTTTATAAAACTGATTACAAACTCCTAACATATGCATTCCAGACGACAAAGACATGTTCGAAAGAGAGTTGTTATTGCTCTCTTTGTTTTTTTTCTCATTCTTGGCGGACTCGTCGGTCTGAAAGTTGCGAAGTTTATTCCTCCATTATTTGATCTCACGTTCACAAAAGAAATTCAATTAAAAGAAACAAAAGAAAAACGAATTAATTTGTTGCTGCTTGGTGTTGGTGGTGGAACCCATGAAGGGCCAGATCTTACTGACACGATTATTTTTGCGAGTATTGATCCAGTTTTACAAAAAGTTACACTCGTTTCCATACCTCGTGATTTATGGATTGCTGATCTTAGGGCGAAAATTAATACCATGTATGTTTTTGCTGAAGAAAAGCAACAAGGGGCTGGGTTACAAGTTGCTAAAGAAACAGTTGGCAAAATTGTGGGACAACAAATTGATTATGCAGTCAAAATTGATTTTAGTGGTTTTGAAAAAGCAGTTGATTTGATGGGAGGCCTTGACGTTGATGTAGAAAACACACTTGATGATTATTCGTATCCAATCACCGGTGAAGAAACAAATCCTTGTGATTATACGGAAGAAGAAATTATTGATTTGACGACACAAATTGCGACAGGAGCAGCGCAAGATTTTGAAGTATTCCCCTGCCGTTATGAACATTTGCATTTTGATCCAGGAATGCAGCACATGGATGGAACAACTGCCCTTAAATACGTTCGTTCCCGACATGCGGTTGGTTCTGAGGGGTCTGATTTTGCAAGAAGTAAACGACAGGAAAAAGTGCTTGCTGCGTTTAAGGAAGAGGTATTTTCAGCGGGGACACTGTTGAATCCAGTGACAATAACCGGTCTTGTGGGCACGTTGGCAGAAAGTATTGAGACTGATATCAAAGAAAATGAATATGATGATTTTGTAAAGCTTGCACGAAAGGTCGAGAAGGGATCATTTGAGAGTATTGCACTTGATGTCGGAGATGCATCACAAGAACGATATGGGCTTTTGTATAATCCTCCGATTTCATCTGACTTTGGTGGTGCATGGGTGTTGATCCCCCGTTCCGGTCATCAAGATTATTCTGAAATTAAAGAATATATCGTGTGTCGTATTGAAAACAAGGGATGTGAAGTAGGTGCAAGTGGTATTTTGACCCCCACACCTTTGCCAAGTATTTCTACAAAGGAGTAATTTTATAGATAAATGTTGAGCCGTTTTGGTAAACAGGTTTGCCTAAGCTGTCAAATTTATTTTCATAAAGATTAAGATATTTTTCCCGTTCAAGGGATCCGACAAAAACGTATTCCACATTATACTTTTTCAGTAACGCTTTTGTTTGTTGGAGGGTTTTTGATTCATACAGTATTTTTATTTCTTCAATGCGTGGTGCCGGAATATCATAGGTGCCCCGCCAGAGCCATTCATGCACTGTCCAGCCAAGAATTGTAGGAAGACCGGTATTGGTTGAGACACGAGCATAGGTTGTATACGAATCCCCTTGTGCTTCAAGAATGACAGGTTGTCCTTTGATATTATCGTTTATCCAAAGGATTGCTGCATAGTCTGATGGATATAAATTTTTTAGATAGTTTGTTCCATTCAAATCCTGATACTTTGTGAGATTTCCATAATAGGAGTTAATTGCCTGATGAGGATAAAGCATAACGAGCGCTATGAGCGAAGAAGCAAGTAATAAGAAGCAAGATGCAAGAAGTTTTTGTTTGAAATTTAATTCTTTGTATTTAATACTTGAGACTATTCTTATCATGATGTATCCAGAGGCGAGTGAGAACATGATGAATGCCTGAAAAACAAGTTTGAACATGGTATTTGCGCGATAATGATCAGGGTAAATATCTTTTACATAAATGAGTTCAGGAATAACGATCAACAACGTCGCAAGGAGACTCATAAGTAAGACAAAGTTATCCGCAACTGTGGCATGTCTTTTCCTAAAAAGAAAGATGGCGAATGAAATAATAAAGAAATAGAAAAACCCATAGAGGGTAATCAGTTGCCACCAGGGAGAATGTTGACAATGATTTGCTTCAAAGAGAAACGGACCGATTTTACCAATATTTGTTAAAAATTCAGGGGCACAAAGAATACCGATCCCTGAGACAAAGGGTTTGAAATGAATATTAAAGGGGAAAACAAAAATAATAAAGCTGAGAATGACAATTATAAAAGCAGAAGCAATTTTCTTATAATTGTTTTTTAAATTCCATGAAAGGCCCACCAATACGAGAAAAGTGAGGAGTAAATAAATACCTGCATCCCAAGCATTGGTCATATATGCAACTGATAAAAGAAAACCAATGAATGTCCAATATCCAATATCCAATTTTAAATTTTTAATAAAGTTTTTTATGTTTTTCGTTTTATCCTTTACGGTTTTTTGTGATTTATTATTTGAATTTTGAGATTTTATAAAAAGTGATAACAAAACTGCAATGATTAACAACACGACCGGTATGTCGAGAACGTGACCATGGAGATCCGCAACAGTCCATGAATACATGGGAAATTCATGAATCGTATTATGAATAAATCTCGTGGCATTTGGATACCAATAGCCATTGGGAAAAAGTGCGGGTTGAAAGAGTAATTCCCACAGTGGCACAGGAAATTCGTTGGGATATGCTTTAAAGAATGCATAAATGATGTGCAGGTTGCCGGCAAACGTAACGAGTGACGCACCCAGTAATCCTGCAAGAATAAGTTTCATTTTTTTAAATGTAGTTTGTAATCCTAGTGAGTGAAAAAGGTTTGCGGCGATTGAAAAGCTTTGGGAGAAACACAACGCGAAGATTGTCGAAAGCATCAGATTGAAAGTAATCTGTGATGGCAGTCCTGAAAGTTTTGTTATGACGGCAGTTATCAGATGACCAAAATAATAGTAATTAATTGGTAATGGAGTAAACCACATATCTTTAGGTGGGAAATAGTCTGCACGAAGAATAGAGTTAATAAATCCAAAATCCATAAATTTCTCGAGGCCATTGATATCTGGAGAGAATCCGTGAATATATGCCCAGAAAAATAATGCAAGACCAAAAATAATTTCTTCTCCTAAAAATATTTTCCAGTGAGTTTTCCATATGTCAGAAATTTTTTGGCGATGTCGTAAGATAAAAAAGAAAATACCTGCAACAGCAACAAAGACCATTATTGAAGAAACAGTTGAGAACGGAATAAGATGCATGAGGCCAAGTACAAAGATCGCGTAAGAACCAAGAGTAACACCTATAATTTTTGAAAAAATATAGCCTTTGTCAAAAAATGATTTAAAAAGAAGAAAGGTGAGCG
>DATIGJ010000149.1:0-2438 GCA_035454765.1 Patescibacteria group bacterium | reverse complement strand
AAGGTATTACCGTCGAGATGACTGCTGTTGATCAACAAGTCTCCAGCATCGATCAATACAGCCAGGTCACTTACGAGAACCTGATCAAAGGTGTTAAGTCCGATTTTTACATTCAGGAAGCAACAAAAACGTTAACCGAATATATTGAATTGAAAAAATGATTTCTATGAATATAAGAAAGTGTCTACAGTTGATCGTAGTCTTAGTGTTGATCACCACCACCTATGGAGTTGCACAAGAGTTTGCTACGGCAGGTTCCTATCTGACTTACATTGGCGTTGAATATGAAAAGATCACAAAAGAGCAGTGGGATTACATGAAGGCTATGGGTCGGGGAAGGGGTGACAAGGTAGTGGAGAAGCGAAGGAATGATTTGCTTAAGGCGATTGCTGAATCGAAGCGGGTGATAACCCGGATGCCTCCCTTCAATAAAAGCACCTCCCTTCGGGATACAATTGTTTCATTCCTGCGCGTGAGCCAGATCGTGATCAACGAGGACTATGCAAAGATTGTCGACATGGAAGAGGTTGCTGAGCAGTCGTACGACCTGATGGAAGCCTATTTGCTTGCCAAGGAGAAGGCACAGGAAAAATTCACGGAAGCTGCCGAACGGGTTTCTGATGAGCAGGACAGGTTTGTTGCTGAGAATAACATAAGATTTGCCAATGAGGGAGAAGAAAGCAAGCTAAGCAAGCGCATGCGTGTAGCGAATGAAGTTTTTGAGTATCATAATAAAGTATACCTCCTGTTTTTCAAGCCGTATAAACAGGAAGCCTATCTTTTCGAGGCTCTTGAAAAGGGAGATGTAAACAGTATAGAGCAAAACCGAAATGCCCTGTTGAACTACTCAAAGGATAACCTTGAGGCAGTTAAGCTTCATGCTGATTTCAAACAAGACGTCACGCTTTCGACGGCATGCCGCGAAACGCTAAACTTTTATGTATTCGAAGCCGAAAAGCAGGTGCCGCAGCTGATTGAATTTTATACCGTCAAGGACAAGTTTGAGAAGATCAAAAAATCATTTGATGCGATCAAACCGAATGAGCGGACGAAAAAAGATATTGACGTTTACAATGGTGCAGTGAATGAATACAACACAGCCAGCAAAAAGTATAACGAGATCAGTGCAAAAAACAATGATCTGAGAAAGAAAGCGCTTGACAACTGGAATAAAAAGTCGAGTGCATTTTTTCAAAATCATATGCCGTAATTTCATAAACTAATTTTTGTTTGATCGTGCTGCCGTGGCGCGACTTACAAAAATGCGAAACATCATGAGAAAGAAACATATTGCTGTAATCGGACTTGGAGGTGTTGGTGGATATTTTGGTTTTAAGATAAACCAGGCCAACGAAATCAATAAACAGCATCAAATATCTTTTATTGTTAGAGGCGAGACCTATGAAAAAGTAAAACAAGATGGATTAACGTTATTTTCTCCCGAACATCCCATTTGCGTTACTAAACCGGATGCAGTTCTTAGAAGTATTGCAGAATTAAGATCTCCTGACTTGGTTTTAATCTGCGTAAAGGAATACGACTTAGAGAATGTGTGCAACCAACTGGTCGGCGTAATTACAGAAGATACCATCATCCTACCGATGATGAATGGAGTAGACATCTATGAAAGAATAAAAAGATCGATTTCGAACAACATCATTTTGCCTTCCTGTGTATATGTTGCTTCACATATCAAAGAAAAAGGGATTGTAGAACATAAAGGAAAGACAGGAAAATTGATTTTTGGAAAAGACCCTGAATATTTTACCGCCGATATTAACTGGGTAATTGATTTAATGCGGGAAGCCGCGATTGATTTTGATTTCAAGGAAAACTCGCTTCCTGACATTTGGACAAAGTTTATATTCATCGCAAGTTTTGGTTTGGTAACAGCGAAATATAATTCATCGATTGGTGCAGTCTGCCTGGAGGAACAACAGAAAAAGGAGGCTGCTCAAATAATGGAAGAAATAAAATTGATTGCAGAGAGGAAAGGAATTTATTTAGGCGAAAACATCATTCCAAAAACTTTTGAGAAAGCATCCGGTTTTCCGCCGGAAACGCCGACATCCTTACAATTGGATGTGAACTCAGGAAAAAAGAGTAACGAGCTGGAATTATTTGCGGGAGCTATTATCAGGTATGGACCAACGTTGAAGGTTGAGACGCCTTTCACTAAGAAAATGTATGAACAGATACAAGGCACACACAAATAGTGCTCCCTTCCCTCCAGCAGTTTAGTTGTAACGTACTGCTGACTTCTTGAGACACAGAAGTTTGTTTATTAAGTGTCATCTGGAATTGACAATGAATATGAAACACCAAAGTCGTTAGACCGTTAAACGGATCAATCGAAAAAACATCAATCATGACGGTATCAAAAAACAAAGGAGTGGTCATAAGGTTCAACAGGGAATTCTTAGAGCGCGGAAATGCGT
>DATIGJ010000148.1:0-4800 GCA_035454765.1 Patescibacteria group bacterium | reverse complement strand
AGACCTCGTGTCTGGATTTTTTGTTTAAATGGTCTGGAATCGAACGGCCGGACTGAAGCTGAGCTTGCCGAAGCTGAAGGAGGCGGGGTCGCGAGGCTCGCCGCAGCGAGAACTTGTGACTCGATTCCCTCTACCCCTGCTGCTACTTTTAGCCTCGAACTATGCCTAAAAAGGGCTTACCCGCAACGGTACGTTAGAACCTTTGGTATAATACGCCGATGCCACGAATTGAATTAGCAGAAGGAAATTTTGTCGACAAATTTGTTCTTAATTCGGCTACTCCAGGAGAAGGTCGCATGATTGTTTCAGCATTGGGCGGTTTTGATGCCAACGCTGCATTAGAACATGGCCCATTAGTACGGATGCATTCAGCCTGTGTCTATGGTGAAGTACTACAATCTACTGATTGCGACTGTGGTCCTCAACTTGAAGCTGCAAAAAGTCGAATGCGTGGCGAAGGAACTGGTATCCTTTTTTATCTTCACCAAGAAGGGCGTGGAGCTGGACTGCCGACTAAGGCTAAGGCATATGAACTTCAAGAAAGTGAAGGATTGGATACGAAAGAAGCATATGAAAGGCTTGGTGTCCCATTTGACCAACGAGAGTACAGACATTGTGCAGTTGTATTGAGAGATAATGGCATAACAAAAGTAAGACTCATGTCAAATAACCCTCATAAAATTCAAGCACTAGAAGAAGCGGGCATTTCCGTTGTTCGTGTTCCTCTTATTGTAGGTGTAACCGAACAAAATCTTCCATATCTCCGAACGAAACGCGATAAAGCTGGTCATTTATTCCCAAAAACTTTGTAGGTAAAACGTTCCAACAACGTTGCATAGCCCTACAACATGTCAACCTTGATTTGATATTTTTTTATTCTACAAACGTAAGCGCTATACCTTTTTTACCAGCACGGCCAGTTCTTCCAATTCTATGAATATAATCATCATAGGATTCGGGTGCATCGTAGTTAATAACATGCGTCACATTTTCTATATCCAAGCCCCGAGATGCAACATCAGTTGCTAATAAAATAGTTACCTCGTTCTGCTTAAACTGTTCGAGAGCACGCTTACGTTGTCCTTGTGATTTGTTGCCATGAATTGCTGCTGCCTTAAATCCTCTTGTGCTTAGAGCTGTCATCAGCTTTTCAATACCCCATTTGGTACGACCAAAAACCAGCACTTTATCGAATCCATCACTTATTAATAAATCATGTAACTTTTCTATTTTGCTGTTACTTCCATTCACGCGGATGATATCCTGATCAACATTTTCAGATGTATCTTGCTGTTTGACTGAAATAGTAATAGGATCCGTTACAAAACTATGCAAAATTTCTTTCACCTTTTCTGAAACTGTTGCAGAAAAGAATAACGATTGACGCTTTTGAGGAAGAAGAGAAATGAAGTATTTAACGTCACGAATAAATCCGATATCTACCATTCGATCTACTTCATCAAGTACGATATTGCGGAAAAGCTGCAAATTAAGTTTTCGACGGTCTATCAAATCTTTCAGTCTCCCGGGTGTCCCAATAACAAAATGAGGATTATGATAAAGCTTTTTCTCCTGTCTCTCCATATTTGCTCCTCCTATACAGAGAACCAGATCTAAATCCATACCTTTAACAAAAGCATGCAATTCATCAGCTATCTGCATGGCAAGTTCTCTGGTTGGTGTCACAATGAGAACTCGTTCATTCCTATCCGAAAATACTTTATGCACAAGAGGAATCAGAAATGATGCAGTTTTCCCTGTACCAGTATTTGCAACACCGATAACATCGCGTCCGGTTAGAATATGAGGAATTGTTTGTTCCTGGATCTGTGTTGGATGAGTATATCCATGATCCATAATATTTCTTTCTAATTTGTCTGCAAGTACAAAATCGGAAAATGTCTTTACAGAGTTATACTTTTCTGCATTTATGTTTGATGCTTTTTTAATAAAAAGATTTGCATCAAGCTTTTTTACAGATCTTCGATTATTCCCACCTGAATTGTATCCATTTCTGTGGGGAGATGAATGAACATTTTTTGCTTTTGATATGGATTTGTATCGGTTCTTGTACATAGTTTAGATAGATATGTAAATAATATGTTACTATCTCTGCTTAAACGAGGTGTTTATGAGTGAGGAAAAAGATACAAATAAATAAAGTAAAACGTAGCGTACCTTTATCTTAATCAAACAAAACTATTCTAATATAAGCAGACGTAGTAATCTACTATCTGCATAAACCTAGCAATAAGTATAACACAGATTAATCCTATAGTCAATTTTGCTGCTCTTTTGCCAGTTTAATCTGTTTTCTTTTTTCTTGCATTTCTTCAAGTTTCATCTTCGTCATTTCAGCTTTTTTGAATTGTTGTTTCAGTCTATCCACCTTTTCTTTATCTTTTTTTTCTTGACATACAACGTTTGAACACCGATAGACAATATTTATCTGCGGAAAACGTGTACCTTCAGGATGTATGCGTTCTTCGTTTACGAAAATAAGTAGTGAACCACATTGAAAACAGATATTTTGGGATTTTTTATTGACAGCATTATTTACCATAGATTATTCCTTCCTTCATCTTCTCCTTCTTTTTTCGAGATTATGAAGATAAAAGAGAGACGTCTGCTTAAAAAATGAAATGGTCTAATTTGAAAAAAGATAGAGAGTACCTTGATCGGTTACGAGAAACGAAATCAGATATAAGCAGAAAAATATCTCTATCTGCTTGTTATAGTATAGCACAAAACTACACTCTAAGCTAGGGCAACAGTATCTTGTACATAGATGCTAATTTCGTTCACGATTCCCTTCTACTATATTGCAGGATATACTACTTATGTTTTTTGACAACAAAAACATAAAGAAAGTAGGCATACAGATAGCTTACTAAAAGAGCAATCAACGATCCCCAAAAGATACCAAAGGGCACAAATGCATAGCGCGCGACAATAGCAAAAACAACGATGCTCACCAATGCAAAAAGTGAACTTTTTGCAACTGCAGCAGAAAATGCAGCACCATGAGTCATATACGTAATAAGAAACGTACTTGTAAACATCGCAGGAAATGTCGCAAACAATCCTCCCAAAACAGGTCCTCCCACCTTTGCCATAATGACAGATAGCCCGATAATACAGCCGCTAATCAGTCCCCTGATGACAAGAAGTCCTGTTGAATAAACAATCGGTTTTCCGTTTGCAGAAGGAATGGAAAAAATGCGGGAGACAAAAACATATCCTACTGTATATAATACAAAAAAGAACAAAACCGATATGAGAAAACTTGTTATCCCCGATGCCATAAGCAGATATACACCAATCCCCCACACCATAATCGCAACACAAAGAGCAATCCATAATGAACGTTTGACAAAATAAATATACGTCACAACAAAAAGACAAGAGATACCAAGCGATGCAGGAATCAGTGTCGTCGCCTCTGCACTTGCTTGTGCTGTTTGTGTCCAGCCGATAAAGAAAAGCCCAAATAATGCCGTTGAGGGCAAACCGCTGATGATTCCCCCAATTTTTGAACCGAATTTATCAGCAGCGACTGTCGAAAGAATAGTATACGAGCCTCCGACAAAAAAAGACAAAATCAGTTTGATAATAAACAACTCATTCATATCTGCATGATATCATAAGCTCCGATACATTTCTGTATCTCTCTTGTGCATCACATGACACTATGTTACAGTAATTATATATTCTTTATGAAATCTTTCCTGAAAAACTTTCTCTCACTGTTTACTTTTTTCTTTCTCCTTCCCACATCCGCATCAGCACATATTGTAAATGAAAGCGCCATACATGGACACGGCATTGACACCTCTTTCTTTGCAAATCCATTATTTGCTCTCCTTGCTCTAGCTGTTCTTTTTTTGATTGGATATATCATCAAAAAAACTAGCGCTTAAATCCTTCACCTTTCAGCAAAAAAACACTGCTGAACCGGCGAAAGATATTTCCTTCTTTCGCGTCCCTCTTCAAAAAGAATGACAACCATGCTTAAATAAAAGTATGGATATTACTGAAACTTCTCCATCGCTGCCTGAATCACAATCTCTAACCGAAATCCCACAACAGGCTGCTGTTGTAAAGAAAAATATTTTGCTTACCAGAGTAGTTCCAATCATACTGGGGGTGCTTTTCCTTTTCTGCAGCACAACGATCCTTTATGCCTATGGCAAACTCCCCGCAGGCAACAAAGCATTCCAAGAATCAGTCAGCAATACTATTCAGGGACTCCCTTTCATGCCCAAAACACCACAATATCTGCTTGAACACATTACGAAAGCGCATGAAGAAAAACCAACAGGAAAAATACAAGGGACACTCACAGCCTACTCTCCCATCTTTCAATTTCTTCTCGGAAGCGACGAGGTAACCGCAGATGTAACAGGAGTAATTGACATAACCAATCCAAACCAACCGCTTCTCTCCCTTACCGCAACAACGGAACAAGGTATTGCTGCCGATATCGTATTCCGTGACAATCAGATATATTTCCGTATTACCAAACTTCCTGCGCTACTTTCGCGCGTTAATCCTGCTCTTGCGGATACATTACTCCACGCATGGTTTACTGGTGGAACATACCAGATGCAAAAAAACACAGAAGGAAATCCTATCACAACGATGCTCTCTGACTATACTGCCTCTGACATACAACAAATCATTACCTTTGATAGTAGTTTCTTTAATCTGTCTCCTGAATACCACATCACTCTTCTTCCAGACAACCAAATGCTCTCTCATCTAGGTATAAATCGCGTTTCCTCAGTCGTATTTGACCTC
>DATIGJ010000147.1:0-2654 GCA_035454765.1 Patescibacteria group bacterium | reverse complement strand
GTGATAAACGTATAGTGATCGGCAAGTGCCTTTTCATACTGTGCAATAAGGTCTTTTTTCTTCTGATCGGAAATGACACCTTCTTTGTGCATTTTCTCAACGACTTCAATCGCCAAATGGAACCTGTCTGTTTTATTGCGTACGAGTAAGTCAAATGGCGTTGTCGTACTGCCCCATTCGTGATATCCATGAACTGAGAAACGGCCGGGATTTTTTACAGTAAATAAGATACTTTTCATTGCTTCGGGATATCCATGAAAATTAACAATCACCGGCTTATCAACGGTGAAATATTTTTCCGCATCAGGAATTTGCGGATGAAATGCATCCTCACAGGAGCAAGCTGCTTGTAATCGCATGATATTGACAAATCGGACTCTGATTTCAGGAGCATCCTGTTTAATCAGCTCTATCGCAGCAAGCGATTCTCTCGTCATATAATCACCAACTCCGACGAGAACAATATGCGGATTGGCATCACTCGCAAACTCCCAGGTGGATAAACCTTGTTTCAACGAGTCTTTTGCCTGTTCATACGTCAACCAGCGTGGTTCAGGAGTTTTATTTGCAGTAATCAAATTCATTTGATTTTTGGAAGCAAACGTTTCTTCCAAAACGGCAAGCATACTATTATCATCTACTGGAAAGTATGTTTTGATAAAGTCATTATGTTTTTCAAGCATGCCTGAAATAAAACCGGGATTTTGGTGTGAATACCCATCCCGCTCCTGTCTCCACACAGTTGACGTCAATAAATAATTGATTGAGGGGATATCCTGTCGCCAGGGCATTCGGATCACATATTTCAAAAACTTTTGATGCATATGCGCCATACTTGCGATAATTTGGGCAAATGCTTCATACGTAGTAAACGCGGCATGTCGTCCGGTCAGCACATATCCTGAGGAAAGTCCTTGCATATTATGCTCTGACAACATTTCCATGACTTTTCCGTCACGGGTTATATCTTTGTCATCCGGATCGTGTGGCCATACCCATCCCCGACCAGTCACCTCAAGCACATTGTCCAATCTGTTTGAGTAGGTCTCATCAGGAGACATCAACCGGATATTGTTTGTTTTTTTATTCAGCTCAAAAACCTCTTTGAGAAAAACGCCTGCCATACGCATCGCGTTTGATTGTATTTCACCGGGGACACGCACTTCTTTTTTCAACTTCTTACTCTCCGGTAAGACAAGCGGTTTGTAGGTTTTGCCATACACATGCGGATTATTGCTGATTAAATATTGTTCATCGGGAATCAGATCAAGAATTTCTTTTGAGAATCCTTTTTGCTTGTCAAACAATTCTTCAAAATGATAGGATTTCATCCATGCTTCAAGCGCTTTCAATTCTTCATCGTCACCTTTGACTGTCGGCATAACGACCTGATGTGAAAGAATCGTTCCTTCAATTTTTTGTCCACGTAGTTCTTTCACCGTTGTCATTCCTTTTGGTGTTCGCATGACAATCATTGGGAAACGGGGTTTAAACGGAGGATTTTCCCCTCGTGCTTCTTCTTGAATCTTTTTAATTCTTTGGTAACACGTTTCAAGTGTTTCCATCATTTGTTCATCCAACTCAGTCCCTGTCCCTTCAACAAAGAATGGTTCATAGCCATACCCACTAAAGAGTTCTTCCATCTCGCGGTTACTCATGCGGCCAAAAATGGTCGGACCGGAAATTTTGTAACCATTGACGTGGAGGATTGGTAAAACAGCGCCATTTGTCGCCGGATCAAGCAATTTATTGATATGCCAGGCAGCAGCAATCGCACCAGTTTCTGCTTCTCCATCACCAATCATACATGCAGCAAGCAAATCAGGATTGTCCATCACAGCTCCATAGGCAAGGCTCAGCGAATAACCCAATTCTCCACCCTCAAGAATTGCCCCTGGTATTTCAGGACTGACGTGACTTGAAAATCCATATGGCCAGGTGTATTGTTTACCAATATAGGCAATTCCTTTTTCATCACGAGTTGCTTTTTTATAATATTTCTCCAGTGTTCCTTCCAAGAAGACATTTGCCTGCAGTGCAGACATACCGTGACCCGGACCCAGAACAAAAATGCTTGATTGCTTATGTTTTTTAACCAAATAATTGAGATGTGCGTACACAAAGTTAATACCGGGACAGGTTCCCCAGTGACCGGCAAGTCGTGGTTTGATATCTTCTGTTTTCAGTGGTCTTTCAAGAAGGAAATTATCTTGTAGATAAATTTGTGCGACACTGAGATAATTTGCAGCACGAATATATGCCTGTATGTTTTTAATCTCCTGATGCATACAGAGTGTATTATACTGTGATCACCAACTGAGGTCAATGGATTTCCTAATCGTTATTATTTTCTGCGAATCTCACCAAAAATAAGTAAAGCCAAAACCGCTGTACTTACAACTCCAAAAAAAAATCCATGAGCGAATGTTTCCATACAGCTTATTGTAAGCGCTTTCCATTACCAAAAGTCAATGATGATTATAAATAAAAATTCTCATCGTGTTTCCCAATTAGAATTTAAACCTATAATGTGGTATACTCCCTTCATATGAGTTCACCGGAAGGTCGCAGACCATTATTACCTATTACGCAACAACGACTTACCGAAGGACAAGCATTTAATCGACGTTTTGGCATCACCACTGCGCTCGGTC
>DATIGJ010000146.1:0-6654 GCA_035454765.1 Patescibacteria group bacterium | reverse complement strand
TGTTGGGATGTTTATTTATCTGTGTATTATTCCTGCGATTGAAGCATCGGAGCAGACGATTATTCAGAAAGTAGTACCGCATGAACGTCAGGGAAGAGTATTTGGGTTCTCTCAAAGTATGGAACAGGCGGCTTCTCCTTTAACTGCATTTCTCATCGGTCCTATTGCGCAGTTTATTTTTATTCCTTTTATGACAACAGGTGCAGGGGTTGATTTAATCGGCGGATGGTTTGGTACAGGTCCTGATCGTGGTATGGCATTGGTGTTTACGATAACCGGTGTTATTGGTTTGTTGGTGACGATTCTTGCCATGAAGTCGAGGTATTATCGATTACTCTCTCAGCGATATTTGGAACAGAAATAGCGAGAGCAGTGCGGTATACTCAATAGATGATGTGGCAACTATTTATTGTTGGCTATTTTATTTTTGGAGCAGCAAGTTATCTTCTGCGTCGTGTTCTCGCGAAAAGATTAAGTGAACACAATAGGCTCATTAACGCAATTTTCTTTCTATTTTTTCTTGCTCCAACGGCAGTTATTTTAAGTTTTTTCTTTCCACACGATCTCGATATTGGAATAACAAATCTCTTGATTGTATTTGGAGGGAGTATTATCTGGCCACTGTTGGGGATTGCTTCTTTTCGAGCCAATAAAGATGTTGATGTTGGGGTTTTTGCGATTATTAGCAATTTAAGTCCGTTGTTTACTCTTGCGATTGCATTGACGCTTCTGAACGAACGGCTCTCTGTAGTGCAGTTTATTGGCATTGGTTTGTTGGTTGTGTCAGGTATTGTTGCTGCAAGTTCACATCTCAAACATAATCGTGCATCTACACAAGGGATTCTTTTTTGTTTACTTAGTGCTGTTGTTCTTGGTATTGCTGTCGCGTTTGAAAGTTTTATGTTGCACCGGATTGATTTCGGATCTTATCTTTTGTATGGATGGGGCTCACAGGTGTTTTGGGCTGTTGCTCTGGCAGCAAGAGATTTTCGTAAACTTCCCGTACTTCTGCGTGACTCGCAAACACGAACACCATTAATTGCCTGGGGAGCAAGTAGTTCGTTGCGATCCGTTGCGTTTATTTCTGCTCTGAAGATTAGCGGAAGTGCTGCGTTAATCAGTGCGGTTACTGATTTTATGTCAGTCGTGATCGTTATAGCAGGATATCTTTTTTTGCATGAGCGAGGACATATGGTGCAGAAAGTAGTTGGCGCGATAGTTGGTGTTGTTGGGTTACTGCTTATTGCAGGAGTGTAGTTTATAAAACATACAACAGAATGATGCCGATAGCGATAAGGATACTCCCTATAATTTTTTGTTTCATGTGACTTCGTTCATTGAGAAAGATATAGCCGCCGATAATAGTGAAGATCAGTGAACTTTGGGTGACCGGTGTTACTTTTGATGCTTCACCGATTGCCAATGCGGCAAAAAGGGCAACTTCAAAAACACCAAATAACCCTGCTGCAAGAAAGAGTTCTTTTCTATGTGTTTGCGGCAAAAAAGATTTCGTGAAATCTTGTTTGAACAGAACAATAAGGTAGATGCACAAACCGGAAATCAGAAGCGCAACAGGTGCTGAAAACAGTGGAGAGACATCAATCGATGCCTGTTTGATAAAGAGTAATCCCAGTGCAATGGAGAGTGTATTGAGTAACGTATATACCGTGCCTTTATTGAAGCGTAGTGTTGCTTTTCCTTTCAGAGCAAAAACAATGCCGCCCATAATGAGTGCGATTGCACTAATTTTGCTGAGCGATAGCGGTTCGGTAAAGAGAACATATGCTCCGATCAGCACAATAACGTGACGAAGTTGGTTGATTATTTGATAGAGTGATGTTTCTATATGTTTTAATGCAAGAAACGAAAAAAAGTCTGAGAGAAAAATAAAGAGAATACCAAGAATAAATGCAAACCATACGTGAGGACTCTGTGGAAGAGAAAAAAAGTACAGACCAAGCGGCAAAAGCATGAAGCCGGCAAGCAGTTCGTGAGTTGCGCCAAATGCCATGGGGTTTGTGTGTTTGGTAAACACAGAGCGGACAATCAGACGATTTGCAGCAAAGGTAAGACCTGCGACTAATGAAAGAAGAAACCACATGCAAAAATTATAACAGAAGCTTTTTTGTTGCGTTTTTTGTTATACTTTTTATGCATGGATTCGCCACCGCTTTTTAGCACCTTCACCCTTGTTACTGAAGTTATCATTACGTGTTTAATTTTGTATATTTTTTATGCTGGTTACAAACAGAACGTCTTCCATAAAAAAATTGTCTTTTTTACTCTTGCATACGAAATCATTTTTAATATCAGCTATATGAGTTACAGGGCTTTGACTCATGTACATGAAAGAGAGCATTCAGGATTTCACATCGCTGTTGCTGCTTTCCATGGTATATTTTCTATTCTCATGTTTATTTTACTCATAGTTTTTTTTGTGGTAGCGTGGAAAAAATATGGACAGGGAAAGAATTTTTTTAAAGATCACAAAGTGCTGACGTTTGGGTTTATCTTTTTGTGGATGATAGCAATTTTTTCCGGTTTAGGGTTTTATTATCTGGCGTATTTTACGAACACATAAGTAAATTATTGTTTTAGTTCTTGTTCAAAGGTATTCCACCGTTTAAGAGCTTTATGAATTGGGAGAATGCCAAGTAAATAGCGAAGGAATACCAGTTGCTGCAATAACCATCCGAGAAATCCGTCGAAATGAATTCCAAACATAAGTTCTGCAACCGCGAAGCGTCCACGCAGGGGGACAATGTAGCCAAAATGACGATAAGGATATGGCTTGAGTTTTTTGTTCCTTATTAATCGTGCGATATTTTCTCCGGCGATGGCACCCTGTTCTTCTGCCACCTGTGCGACATTGGGGACAGGTTTTTGTGTTTTTGGATCAAGGAATCTAGCGACATCGCCAACTGCGAAGATATTTTCAGTGCCTTCCATCTGTAAAAAATGATTGACTTTAATGGCACCATGATCCGTCACGGGAAGATTACTTTTTTGTGCCAGACGATTTGGTGTGACACCGCCCGTCCAGATTAAAAGATCATAGGGATAGGATTTTCCGTCGTCGGTCAATACGTCGGTTTTTGTTACTTTTTTGATATGTCCGCCAAAGGCGAGATGGACATTGGGGAAGTGTACCCGTTTTTCCGCAATCTTTGAGACATGCGGATCGAGTTCTTTTAAGAGATGGTTACTGCCTTGTATAACGGTCACTTCCATACAGTCACGATCGAGATGATGTTGCTCAGCAAGTTTGTTTTTATAGGTAAGGAGCTCTGCTGCCAATTCGGTACCAGCAAAGCCGCCACCACCAATGACAAGTTGCATTTTTTTATGGGTGGCGTCTTCTCTGCGACATAATCCAACGATTTTATTTTTGATAGCAACTGCATCCTGAATACTTTTGAGTCCGACGCTGTGTTCTTCTAATCCTGGAATATGCATATATGCAGGTTCACTGCCGATGGCGATAATTAGATAGTCAAAGCGAAGTTCTTTTTGTTGTTCCTTGAGTGAAATGGTATTGTCGATCATATTGATTGTGGTGACTTCATCTTTGAGAGTATCTATCTCTTTTGGAAAAATGACAGAGAGAGGAATCGTAATATTTTTCAGAGGGACTTCAGAGGTGGCAACTTCATAAAGAGAAGGAGTAAATAAATGATAAAAGTTTTTGTCTATAAGAGTGATTTGTATTTCTTTCCCTTTAAGAGTTTTTTGGAGATGTAAACCGGCAGCAACGCCAGCAAAGCCTCCACCGATAATGATAATATGCTTCATTACAGTATCAATATTAATGGAATGGAATATAAACAGCAACTATTCTTCTTGTGCAGCTTGCAGAACTTTGAGTTGATCTCTCGTTTTAGTGGTTTTTCCCCAGCTTTGCTCCATTGCATTATTGCGTTCAATCATTTGTTCAAATCCTTTTTCCTGATTTTTTCCATCAGTAGTGATTTTTATTTGTTGGACGCCGATTATTGCGTTTGATTTTGCTGAGCGGATAAAGAGGATAATAGCGATAGTGATGAGGAGAAACGCAAGGATGGCAAAGATAATTTCAGGGCCGTCTGCAATCCCAGTGAGGAAGAGAAATCCAAGATAGGTGCCAATACTGCCAGAAATAAAACCGAAGAGAATTTGCAGGAGCGTTTTTATCATTGTTATTCTGCTCGTTGCGCTGCGAGTTTTTTGTGAGCTACAACCGTCAGGATTGTTACCACACCAAGATAGGCAAGTCCTTCAATGCATGCTTGGATGAGATGTGCAGGCATAGTGACAATGAGATACGTGCCAGTAATAAAGGTGGCAGCGATGAGAGCAAATGAGATGTTGATCTTTTTTTTGGAAGGAGAAAGCATGACATAGCCGGAATAGATGATGCTTGAGAATGCAATGATAATGTGTAACAAAATAATCATACAAAAAGTATACCCTATGGTAAAAAACTATTCAATGAGATGGTGATACTTAATGCCAACAAGATAATTAATGAAAAGAAAAACATTTTTTTTGCCCATATTGTATTATCGATTGTCGAAAAACCTTTTAGTCCTTTGAGTATCCAGAAAAATGCAAGCAGTGTCATGCTTATGACATAGATATATCCTGTATAGCCAAGGAGTGTTAGAAACGGCACGGTGAGAGCGAAGAGGATCACATAGCCAAGTATGGTAATTTTGGTAAAGGGAATTCCTTTTTTGATCGGTAAGACAGGAATTCCGGCGTTTTTATAATCCTGCAGACGAAAGATTGCGATTGCGTAAAAATGTGGCATCTGCCAAATGACAAGGAGAAGAAATAACAACAGTGCTGCGAGATCAAGCGTATTGGCAACAGCAGTGTACCCGACGACGGGAGGCACTGCACCTGCTATGCTGCCAAGAAGGGTTCCATGGACACTCACGCGTTTTGAAAACGTATAGACAATAACATAAAAGAAAAAGCCAGTGAAAGCAATAAGAGTAGTGAGAAGATTCGTAAATAAATACAAAAGAGCAAATCCTGTCAGTCCCAGTGCTGTCCCAAAGATAAGTGCGTTTGAAACAGGGATTTGATGCGTTACCATCGCGCGTTTTTTTGTCCTGTCCATTTTTGCGTCAATGTTGCGATCAAGGTAATTATTAAAAACACATCCCGAAGCGATGACAAAAGAAAGTCCGAAAAGTGTTGCAAGAAAAAGGAGAGGATTGAACGATCCTTGTGATGCAAGAAAAAATCCTGCAATGACGGAAAGTGAATTACCATAAATAATGCCTGGTTTGGTGAGAGAATAATAGAGTTTAATCATTAGCGGTTTTGGATGGCTTTTTGTTTATCTTCCTGTGAATATCCTGGGAGCTCCATGAGTTCTTTGTCCAGAATTTTCTTCTCCATGTCATGACCAGACATATTGTAATTGAGATGGTACATGATCCATAAAGAAGCGATAACTATAAGAAGAATCATGCCGGAAAAGGTAACAAAGACAAATAAATTCCATCGGGGTTTTTTCTCTTTTCCCATATGCAGGAAAAAGAAAAGTTGCACAAAAAGTTGTGCGACTGCAAGACAAAGAATGATAGTGATAACTATTTCATAGGTGAATACATTTGCAGTAACATGTTGACTGACGATAAAGAAAGCAAGCAAAGTCAGGACGATTGAGAGGATAAATCCGATTATGTATGGTTTTATTGTTGGTTTATGCATAACAAACAATTTTCTATAGTACCCCCATAAGGTATACGACAGTGAAAATAAAAATCCAGACAATATCCAGGAAATGCCAGAAAAGACTTAACAAAGTCAATTTTCTTATTAAGGGAATCGTTAGCCCCTGACGCCAGACAAAAGCCATGACGACAGCCATCCAGAGAAGACCTGAGGTAATGTGTAGCCCATGGGTGCCAACGAGGGCAAAGAAGGAGGAAAGGAATGCACTTCTTTGAAACCCATATCCTTCATGAAAGAGATGCGTAAACTCATATAATTCGAGTCCCAAAAAGGCAGCTCCCAGTAAAAAGGTAAGACCGAACCAAATCAGCGTTTGCATTTTCTGTTTGTTGTGAGCCATAAGCATACCTACGCCACTGGTAAAACTACTGGTGAGAAGAATCAGTGTTTCCCACAGTGCAAAGGGGAGATCATAGAGATCTTTTGTTGTCGGTCCGCCAAACGAGTTTTGATGCAGAACTGCGTAAGTCGCAAAGAGGACACCAAAGATAATAAGATCTGTCATCAAGTACACCCAAAAACCGAAGTAGTTTTTGTCGAAGGTATGCTCTTCGAGATGTTCAAGTTGTTCTTTTGAAAGAGTTTCTACTAGTGCCATAATTTGTATTTATCCGGCATGGAATTCGGATCTTTCTCATATTTTTCAATTTCTGATGCGGTCAGGACATATTCTGAATTGTTATCAAACGCACGAATAAAGGCGCAGGCAATCGCGCCAATTGTACCTACAATCGCAAGCCAATGAATATGCCATACAAAGGCAAATCCTGCGATGAACACAAAGGCGGAAAGGTAAATTCCCATCGCGGTATTTTTCGGCATGACAATGTCCTGGTATTTTATTTTTTTCATTTTTTCTTGCTCGTCCTTTGAAGCTTTTGCGAAGGAGGATTTTATATCCCACCAGGGCTCACGTGATTTGACCTC
>DATIGJ010000145.1:0-6237 GCA_035454765.1 Patescibacteria group bacterium | reverse complement strand
GCTTAATATAATAACGGATCATCGCCTCTGTAGCATCAAAATCAGAAATCACGCCACCGCGAAGTGGTCTGACAGTCACAATCGTGGCTGGAGTCTTACCAAGCATTTTTTTTGCATCTGTTCCGATCGCAATAATCTGTTTCGTTTTTTTATGCCGTGCAACCATTGACGGTTCACGGATAGTAATTCCCTTACCCTTCACAAAAACAAGCGTATTTGCTGTACCGAGGTCAATACCGATATCATAAGAAAATAAACTGTAGAATTGATTCAGAGGATTCATTGCCCTCATTCTATCAGCTTGGTACGCTTATGTAAACTAAACGTACCTTGCCCACCTTTTGCCAATATGATAGCATTAAAAAATAAGCCAATAAACCAATATACAAATAACCCAATCAATTATCTAATGCAGAATGTATTAATTATTTTGCATTACATCATTTGTCATTGATTTGTTTATTGGGTTATTGGTAGTATTGGGTTATTATGAATTTCCTTTCCTTCTGTACGTCAATCATTAAATACTCCTTCTACGCAATCTTTCTCCTGGTGCCGCTTGTCTTTGCTGGAAATACCTCAGAGCTGTTTGAACTAAATAAGATGTGGTTCACCTGGATTGTCACTATTATTATTATGCTCGCATGGTCTACCAAAATGATTATCGGGAAAAAAATTTTTATCCAGCGGACACCTCTTGATATTCCGATTCTCTTATTTCTCCTGTCCCAAATCATTTCTACAATTTTTTCACTTGACTCGCAGGTTTCCTGGTGGGGATATTATTCCCGCTTTAACGGTGGGCTCTTATCCACAATTACCTATATTCTGCTGTATTATGCCTTTGTCTCCAATCTCTCGTTAAAACACGTCTTCCGATCTCTTCAGGTAATTCTGTTTGGCGGCATTCTTGTTGCATTATGGGGGCTCCCTTCTCATTTTGGCTATGATCCAACCTGTCTAGTTTTTCGTGGTACCTTTGATACTTCATGCTGGACTGAGGCATTCAAGCCAACTATCCGTATTTTCTCTACCTTGGGACAACCAGCGTGGATGGCAGCATATCTCCTGACACTGCTTCCGCTCATTATGGCTCTCGCGTTGGCAAACGTAAAATCGCATATCAAATTTTGGATGTATACAAGCCTTGTATTTCTCTTTTTTATTGAGATTATTTTTACCAACACACGAGCCGCATTTCTCGCGTTTGGCGTTATCAATATAATCTTCTGGGGCATGGTGTTTTTGAAAAAAATATTTTTGCGGAAAGAATATCTCCGGTATTTTGCCATATTTCAATTCATATTTCTGGCTTCATTTTTTATCTTCGGTTTACCCGTTGAACCATTCTACCGGTATACCTTGCCTGGTATACAAAGCTCTCTAACTGCCCCACCAACACAGGCACCACCGACACAAGAAGCACCAGCTGCAGATCCTACACCGCCAGCGACCCAAGCAGAAACACCAAGCGTACCGCAAGTGAATATCACCGATTCAGGAAATATTCGTCAGTATGTCTGGCAGGGCGCGATTGATGCCTGGAAGGCAAACCCGATTTTTGGCACAGGAGTCGAAACTTTTGCATTCGCGTATTACAAATTCCGACCTGTGGGACATAATCTCACCTCTGAATGGGATTATCTCTATAATAAAGCGCATAACGAATATCTCAATTATTTGACTACCACCGGCATTTTTGGTTTGGGCAGTTATCTTGCTTTTATTGGACTCTTTATTTTTCTCGTCAGCAAATGGTTTAGGACAAACCTACCGGCTGGCAAGACAGGGAGCACCTTAGCCATAGCAAATAAAAAGGATGAAAAAAATTCTACGTCATACGCCCAAAGCTCTTTGCTCACGATTGGTCTCTTCACTGGGTGGGTTTCTATCCTTATCACCAACTTTTTCGGGTTTTCCGTCGTTATTATCAATATCTTTCTCTTCCTTATTCCCCTCTTTGTTTTTATCCTCAATCATTCACTCCCCGATAAATCCATTTCTCTTGGACCAACCGAACCTTCCCGAAACTCCTCCATCAGCCCTTACTACTGGACAGTCATTATCGCGCTGACCTGTTTTGCAGGGTATCTGATTATCAGTCTGATCCGCTATTGGGATGCAGACGTCAAGTACGCGCTCGGCGCGAATCTTGACCGCGTTGGCAGTTATAAAGAAGCATATCCACTTCTTCTTGAAGCAGTACAAATCAAACAAAATGAACCAGTATATAAGGATGAATTTGCAATCAACGTCGCGGTACTTGCAACGGCGCTCGCACAAAGCGGGGATACACAAAATGCGGCACAGTTTGCAAGCAATGCAATCGCATTGAATGACGATGTCATACAGAAACATCCAAACAACGTCGTCTATTGGAAAAATCGCGTACGCCTTCTCTATACATTAGCGCAAGCGGTCACGCCAGAACAACAACTACTGTACTATCAGGAAGCACTCCGCGCAATTCAACACGCGGCCACACTCGCACCAACTGATGCCAAAATTCAATATAACTTAGGCGTCTTGTATGGACAGACAGGCGACCTGCAAAAAGGAATAGAAATTCTCAAACAAACAATCCTGATGAAACCTGATTATAAAGACGCATACTTTGCGCTCGGTCTTTTCTATCGCCAATCAGCTGTTGATACAAATAACAGAATCATCAATCCTGAATTGAATACCAAAGCGATTGCAACTTATGAAGAAATCATTACGAAATTCGGCTCAGATGAAGCAACGCTCCAAAGTATTGAAGAATGGAAACAATAATTTCCACAACAGACTTTTGTTTCTCTGATCACGAAGGCTATGCTATAATAGGCACATGTTAAAAATTGTTCAGGCACCAGAAGAGGTATTATCAACCAAAGCAAAAATCGTCAAAGAAATTGATAAGCAGATAAAACTACTTCTCAAAGATATGGAAGAGTCTCTTGCTGCTGCAAAAGATCCTGAAGGAGTCGGTCTTGCAGCACCGCAAGTTGGCAAATCTTTACAAATTTTTTTGATCAAGCAATCACCAAAATCACCACTTCTTACCTTTATCAACCCGAAAATCGAAGGCTTCTTTGAGCACGAACATGAAAATGAACAAACAGAGAGTGCAAAAAAACACAAAAAATCACGACGCGAAAAAGGAGTCCAACTCGAGGGCTGTCTCTCGCTCAAAGACGTGTGGGGCGTTGTCACACGAAATCATGGCGTTGAGCTTTCCTACATGGATGAACACGGTAAGCACCACAGAGAAAAATTTCATGGCTTTCTTGCAACAATCATCCAACACGAATTTGACCACCTTCAGGGGATCCTCTTCCCAAAACGCGTTCTTGAACAAAAAAACAAACTCTATCACTCCTCTAAAAACGCACAAGGCGAGACGGAATTTGAAGAAATATCTCTCTAAATACATGAAAATCGTTTTCTTCGGTAATACTAAATACTCCCTTATCGGCGCAAAAATTATCCATGAACAACTAGGGCTCTCTCACATCATCACGATTCCCGACAGACCGGACAAACGCGGGCGCATGCAAGAAAGTCCCCTCAAAACATTTGGCAAAGAAAACGCTATTCCTGTCCTTGAAGTCAATAAGATTACTGACGAAACCATTGAACAAATAAACCAATTACAACCGGATTTTTTTGTTGTTGAGGATTATGGTTTGATCCTTCCAAAAAAGCTTCTTACAATTCCAAAAATCGCAGCACTCAATATCCATCATTCACTCCTTCCCAAATATCGCGGCTCCTCACCAGCACCAACTGCACTTCTCAACGGTGATAGGATAACTGGTGTTTCAGTCATTCTGATGACGGAAACACTTGATGCCGGAGACATTCTGGGACAAAAAGAATATGAGGTTACCTCTGAAGACACAACTGATTCACTCTTAACCGTTTTAAACCAACTCGGCGGAGAACTTATTGTTCCCATTTTGACAAACTTTAACGAAGCGCAAACAAAGTCTATAAAACAAAACGAATCAAAAGTAACTTTTACAAAAATGATGAAAAAAGAAGATGGCTTTATTGATGCATCAAACCCTCCACCGGCAGAGCGACTCGACCGCATGATTCGGGCTTATTATCCCTGGCCGACTGTGTGGACTACAATCAGAATCAAAAATCATGAAGCACGAATCAAGCTTTTACCAAAAAAAATTATCCAAATGGAAGGAAAACAGCCAATAACAATTAAAGATTTTTTAAATGGATATCTCGAGTTAGAAGAAAAAACAAAAAAATTTTTACAATCTCTTGATTCATGATTCTTAATTCATGATTCAAATTATGCGGTTGCTACTGGAGATTCTGTGACCTCGACAACAGCTTTTTGCGAAGCCGCATCTGACACGGCAGCACTCTTAAACATCCGCAAACATTTTGTGCAGAGTTTCACTCGCATTGCATGACCACCCACGTTGATTCGAGCAACATGAAGATTTGGTTTAAAAATTTTTCTGGTGCGGCGTTTTGAATGAGACACATTGTGTCCATACATAATTCCTTTTCCGCAATTAGCACATTTCATTCCCATAGACAAATTCCTTTCCTGCTAGTATACTAAAAACCAAGCTAAAATTCAATCAGGAAAGATCAACTAATTCACCAACGTATTTATGGACTTTACCGGCGCTCTGATCAGCATTATCGTCTTAATTTATTCAGCTATCCTCCACGAGGTTGCGCACGGATGGGTCGCATATCGTCTTGGTGATCCGACAGCCAAACTCAAAGGACGCATCACCCTTAATCCCATCCCACACATTGATCCCTTCATGAGTATTCTTGTACCTTTTGTTCTTATTTTTTCCGGTGCACCAATTATTTTTGGTGGAGCAAAACCTGTCCCTGTTGATCCGTTCAATCTTCGTGACGGACACAAAGATATGGCAATCGTCTCACTTGTTGGCCCACTAACCAATTTTGCACTTGCAATTATTGCAGCAATACTCATTCATGCAATCAACCCCTTGGGTATACTTGGTGAAATCCTCTCACGTATTGTTTTTCTTAATCTCATTCTTGGTATTTTTAATCTCATCCCGATTCCTCCACTTGATGGCTCAAAAGTATTCTCGCTCCTGCTTCCTCAAAAAGCAGCAATGACGTATCTCTCAATAGGATCAATGGGTATGTTTATCCTCCTCATTCTACTCTTTCTTCCAGGCAGTCCAGTCATGCAAATCGTTTATAGTCTTGTTATCGCTTGCCTCAGATTACTCGGATTTTAGGTCTTGTCAAGTCCTTGACTTTCGTTTTCACGACTCCTATACTGTACTTGCTCTTTGATATTGGATAGTGGTTGTATGTAATTTTTCTCTACAATTTCACTAATCCTGAGGTATCCCGCTTCGCGGGGAACAAGGTGTATTTTATTCTGCTGTGGTGGAATAAAGAACCTGCCTAATTGTTAGGTCGGGAAAAAAACAACTAAGATCCGTATTTAAAGAGCGAATTTATCTTAAACCATACACGCCCAAGCGCGTGCTATGGTTGTTTTTGTATTTGGGGTTGTTTTAGGAGGCTTCTCTTTGATAAAATTGCAGATACGATCTTTTGCCGTCTTAGCTCAGTGGTAGAGCAGCTGTTTTGTAAACAGCAGGTCGTCGGTCCGAATCCGACAGACGGCTCACACATTAGTTTTTCAGCAAAAAATCAGGTATAATCAACATCCAATGCCGAGTTGGCGGAGTAGTCAATCGCACCTCGCTGTAGACGAGGCGGCCGTCCGGCCTACGGGAGTGCAAATCTCTCACTCGGCACAAAATGAGCGTATAGTTTATGGCAGATGGCTAATAGTTGTTTCCATATGCTATACGCTATTTGCTATATGCCAATCCGCCGGCTTGGCTCAGTGGTAGAGCAAGTCATTGGTAATGACTAGATCATGGGTTCGATTCCCATAGCCGGCTCACCTATTTTCATCGAGCCTAAAATAGTGTATAATACTTTCTATGGCAAAAAAGGGCGAACATCGTATCACAATAGGTCTTGTCTGTACTGTTTGTAAAAACAGAAATTATGTTACGACCAAAAACAAAATGGAAACTCCTGAGAAGTTAAAACTCAAAAAATTCTGCAAACACTGCCGCAAAGTACAAGAACACAAAGAAGTCGAAAAACTCAAATAATCTTCTCCCTCTCGTCCTGTTATAATTATTAAATGAACGTATCCCGAGAACGACAAGGAGAACTCTCTATTTTTAGCTCAGCTTTTCTCTGGTCATC
>DATIGJ010000144.1:0-3876 GCA_035454765.1 Patescibacteria group bacterium | reverse complement strand
GACTTCATCGGCGAGTTCTTTTGAGGTCTGGATGGTCGCGATGTTTGGATTTACCAAAATGATTTTTTTCCCCTCTTCTTTGAGTGCTTTAATGGCCTGAGAGCCGGAGTAATCAAACTCCCCTGCCTCCCCTATTTTAAGAGCACCGGAACCCAAGACGAGTACTTTGTTAATTTTTTTATTCATAAATTTTAAATTGTAAATTACTTTATTTTTTCCAAAAAGTAATCAAATATCCATTCAGTATCTTTGGGGCCAGGAGTTGCTTCGGGGTGAAATTGGACGGACATGAAGGGATATTTTTTATGAATAATACCTTCGATAGTATTGTCGTTGGTATTGATAAACCACGGCTCAAAACCAGTTGGTATTTTCCCTATCGCAAAACCATGATTTTGTGTGGTGATGTAGCATCGGTCACTTTTTTCTACAGTACATGGTTGATTTTGACTTCGGTGTCCATATTTGAGTTTGTAGGTATCACCACCTGCCGCGAGGGCGAGGATTTGATTGCCCAGACAAATGCCAAGCGTCGGAATTTTTTTCTCCATTGCTTTTTTGACTGTCGCGATTGTTTTATCTGCCATTTTTGGATCGCCAGGTCCATTGGAGATAAAGAGTGCGTCAAAGGAAAATTGCTTATTTACAAATGGATCAAAATTCCAGGGGGTGCGGATTACTCGTACTCCCCTCTTCAGAAAACATCGGATAATATTATTTTTTGCACCACAATCGAGAAGAACGATGGTTTTTTGTTTTTTGACCTTATATGCAGGCTCCAGTATTGTTACTGTTTTTGGAGAAACTGCAGCAACAAGATTTTCGGTATTGGGGTCGTGAAACGGAACGTCTTTGTCAATAATAATTTTTCCCAGCATGACGCCTTTCTCTCTGATTTTTTTGGTGAGAAAGCGAGTGTCTTTAATTTCAATAAGGGGAACATTTTCTTTTTTAAACCACTCGGCAAGGGTCATGGTGCTTTGGAAGTGAGAAGGTGTGTCAATAGAATTGCTGACAATTAATCCTGAGACTTGGATGCTTTCTGATTCCCATAATTTTTTTTCAGGGATACCATAATTGCCGACAAGAGGATATGTCATAATAAGGATTTGTCCTTTGAAAGAGGGGTCTGTGAGCGCTTCGGGGTAACCGGTCATGCCAGTTGCGAAAACGACTTCTCCGGCGACTGATTTGTTATATCCATAGGAAATGCCATCAAGTGATGTGCCGTCGGACAGAAGAAGTTTTGCTTGCATTCTGAAATCCTAGTTTAACAAACAAAAATGGTCTGGTCAAGAGGATTTTTAGAAAAAATGAAGATTTTTTATCAAAAAATGATTACAATTTGTCTATTTTTTATAAATTTTGTCAAAAAGAAACTCTTGCATTACGATTTATTCCGCTTTATAATGTTTTTCAATGGCAAATAAAGTCCCCTACTTCGATGTAAAGCAGGAACTCCTGAAACGGATCAAAAAAAACGGTGGTTGGTCCAATACCCATGCTCATATTGATCGAGCCTACACAATAACCAAAGAAAACTTTCATTTGATTAACGCGACGATTGCCGAGAAATGGCATCTCAATGATGAAATTAAGCGTTCTTCACGTGTTAATGATGTATATGATCGTATGGCACAGGTTGTCGAATCAATGATTGAGCAAGGAGTGACGACGCTTGGGACATTTATTGATGTTGATGAAGCTATACAAGATAAAGCAATTAAAGCGGCACAGAAACTTCGCGATACATATAAAAAAGATATTACTATTCGTTATATCAATCAAGTACACAAGGGTGTTCTGACAAAAGAAGCACGGGAATGGTTTGATATCGGTGCACAGTTTGTAGATATTATTGGGGGTCTCCCGAGTGCTGATAAGCCACATATGGAAGAACATCTTGACGTGCTATTTTCAACAGCAAAGAAGATGAAGAAAATGGTACATGCGCATGTAGATCAGGGGCATAATTTCAAAAAAGAGAAAGAGACGGAACTCCTTGCGAAAAAAACTATTGAACACGGAATGCAAGGAAAAGTAGTCGGTGTGCATGGTATTTCAATAGCCACACACGATGAATCCTATCGTGAAGAACTGTACGCATTGATGAAAAAAGCAGACCTGATGATGATTACCTGTCCGATTGGTATGCTTGAAAGTAATCCAAGTGAAGATCTCGTCCCTTCACGAAATGCGATGCTTCCAGTTGATGAACTTGTACCCGCAGGAATAACCGTTGCTCTTGGTACCGATAATATTGCTGATATTTATGTGCCTCTTGCTGACGGCGATATGTGGGCAGAGTTAAGTACGCTCATCTATGGTGTTCGCTTCCGCGATCTTGATGAACTGGTCAAAATTGCCTCGGTGAATGGAAGAAAAGTTTTGGGAGTAGTCTGATTTTATGCTTCAACGTGTTTCCCAGCAAACAAAGGGCTGGCTTTATGGTATTTTTTCACAGATTCTTTGGGGAACCGGTGGTGTAACGATCAAATTTATTGATGCCGTTTTGCCAAGTAGTTTGCTGGTTGGTATCCGGCATGGTATTGGTGCGTTGACCCTGGGATTACTGATTCTACAAGGCAAAAGGATGGTTTTCAGGAATCTTCCGATCATTCATTTGATCCTTCTTGGTATTTTTGCTGCAGGATTACCCGACTTGTTACTCGTTGAGGCGGTGCGGCGCGCAGGGGCAATTATTTCCACAATTCTTGCTCGTGTAGAAATTCCACTTGGTGTCCTTTTTGCACACCTTTTTTTAAAGGAAAAAGTGGGAAAAGAAGCATACTTTGCAGGGATTATTTCGATTCTTGGTGTCTGTTTGATTTCTTATACTCCTGAACAAACAATTTCGCTTGATAATCAATTCTATATTGGTGTTTTGTGCGGTCTTGGTGCAGCAGTACTGTGGGCACTATCAAGTGTCTATGCAAAGTATATTTTGAATAAACAGACTGATCCGCTTGCTTTAAGTTTTGTTCGTTTATGTATTGGTTCAATTTTTGCATTAGCGATTACACTGTTCTTTATTCATGATCCGTTTATCTCGTTACAACAATTACATCTGATAGATTGGATACTTATTTTATATCTCGGTATTTTTCTCTCAGGGTTGGCTTATTTATTTTTTTATCGTTCCTTGCATCTTCTTCATGCACATGTCGCGATTATCCTTATCGGTTTATCAATCATTGTTTTGCTTGTTGCTGGTCTTGCGATTGGAGAAACGATGCGTCTTCTCCAGTGGATTGGAGTCGGAATGATTGTCTTTAGTATTTTTCTTGTGAAGAAATCGGCTCCCCAAAAGTAGTCCTACAGCACTTTGCGAAGAATAATAGATTTATTGAAAGTGGAATAATGTTTTTTTGTGTAAAAAGGTACAACTTCAAGATTATCTTTATCAACAAAGAGATTGATTGCTCTTGTCCCGATTTTTTTTAATGCTTCTTCAGTTTTTTTCAATAAAAGAGAACCATAGCCTTTGTGTTGATAGACGGGATCAACAGCTAGGTGATAAATCCATCCACGCCGGCCATTAAATAATCCCATACAAGCTCCAATAATATGATTATTTTCAATTCCAACTAAGCATGTTGTGGGATTTATTTTGATCATCAAGGCAACTTCTTTTTTCTTTTCAGCGATGGGTTCCATATATAACTCTGCTCGTTGCCAGAGCTCGTAAACTTTCTCAAAGTCGTCCATGATCATGGGTCTGATGGTCATACTTTGTTCAGTAAGAACAGGATGAGAGCTTTTTGAGCATGGAGGCGATTTTCTGCCTCTTGGAAGACGACGGATTGGGATCCGTCTATGACTTCTGGCGTTACTTCATTGTCTCGATAGGCAGGTAAACAGTGCATGAAGATTGCG
>DATIGJ010000143.1:0-5522 GCA_035454765.1 Patescibacteria group bacterium | reverse complement strand
AACGCCTCTTGAGGGCACTCTCAATCCTCTTTGAAAAAAAGCATTAAGGAGAATGGCGGCGATTGCGCTCTCTCGTTTTATATTTTCTTACCCCTTTTCTTTCAGCTCCCCAATTAGTCCATGCTTCTACAGTAATATAGTCTCTTAAGTCTGCACCGAAGCCTCTATTTTTAGATCCTTGATAAATACTAACCAATCGCAAAGGTCTCTCCCACATTCTTCTCTTATATTTCGTGTGTTTTTTTTCACTCAGACCAACAAACACTCCTTCTCTATCAAGTTTTTTATCAATGCGTACCGCCTTTCTCTTTGCAGCACGATCGGTCCGTGATTCAATAGTATAACTACGCTCCGTTCCTTCTCCGTGACGATAGATAGAAACCTCACGAGGACGTTTGCCTAAAATACCTGTTGCCTCTGATTCCCATGTAACAACGCCAACAGCATCCTTTGCAACGATGTCACGAAGCGCTTTCTTTGCTTTCCTTCTAGCTCCCCAATCTCTCCGAGCAAGAAGATTAAGCGTTACTCCTGTTCTTTGAAAACTTACCATTTCGGCATATACTCCGGTTGCGTGTACTGTATACTCACGTCTTCCAAAACGACGATTTTTCTCTCCACGATCTGTTACTTCAGCAGTCAGAGAGCGGGGATTAAGGCGATGTCGAACTTCTGGTCTTGTCATGGGGCGATTCTAGCAAAGAGTAAATAAAAAAGCAACACTATAAGGCTTAAACAGATCTGCAAAGAAATATTAATACTTTATGAAAAATAATTAAATTTTTTTAATATTGTTACCGGTCTAGCCTTAATTCTCCTATTGACAAGCAAAAGAAATGTCTTCTATTATGAATTATATGCGTATTTTATCTGCCCGACGAATCAATCTTCGTTATATTCGTAAAACTATTCTTGTTGCTTTTTTAATTCTTGCACTCACCGTTCCTCCTCTTGCCAATTTCTCAATCGGTAACATTTATGCAGCAAGTCCATTAACCAATTATAAAATTGGAATTAATAACTCTCAATCAGGAGCAACAGATGTTACATATACATTTAACTGGACAACATCCGGCACCAATCCTATAAAACAAATTGATATCCAGGTCTGTACAACTCCTTCAGGCACCTGTAATGCACCATCAGGTTTTTCTTCAGGAACACCTACTCTCTCAGCTGATAATATTGCAGGATCCGGCAGAACAGTTTCAGCTCCCACAGCAAATGCATTCCGAGTAGTTGTCACAACACCGGCAACACAATCAACCCAATCAATGAACCTCACATTTACTGGTGTTACCAATCCGACAAGTGACAATACGACTTTTTATACACGGGCAACAACATATTCTGATACCGGTAGCACTATTATTGATGGTCCGACAGTTGCAGCGTTTGCTGTGTTGACTTCAAGTTCGATTGCCGTCACCGCGAGCGTTGATCCAAGCTTTACGTTCTCTATTGCTGGCGTCTCATCCGGTGCAAACTTTAACGGCGGTTCAGGCAATGTTGATGTCACCACGACAGCAACGACGATTCCTTTTGGGACACTGTCTGTTGGTGACCAGACAATCGCAGCTCACGATGTTACCATCAGTTCCAATGCATTAAACGGTTACCAAGTAACTGCTTCTCATTCAGCAGGTCTTTTGGCTGGAAATCCACCACTTGCCTCCGGCAGTGCAAATGTTGACTCGTTTACCGGTTCCAACGCATCGCCGGCAACCTGGTCATCACCAAATGGTACGACAGCAAGCACCAATACCGGCTTCTTCGGTTACTCAACAGAAGACTCTTCACTCTGCACAGGAACAGTAGATAGATTTACCAATGGTGGTCCAAATTGGGCTGGATCATCAACCACAGGAGGAGAACTTATTTGTAACGCGAATGCTGTCACCGGTCAAACAACGAGAATTGGATGGGCAATTGAAGTCAATGCGTATCAGCAACCTGGGTTGTATTCAGGTACAGCAATTCTGATCGCAACACCAACCTACTAAAGACGTTAAATGAAAAGACTATTTATTATCGTGCCACTGTTTGCCGTTGTTGCTCTTGGCACTTTTTTCTTTTTTCATCAGTACGTAGTCACCGCACAAGTTGCAGGACAGGGACTTGAGGTTTCTCCCCCATCTCAGGAAGTGATCATTGATCCGGGAACGACAAAAACAATCAAAGCAAAATTAACCAATAAAAGTGACAGTACGCTTCCAATAGAAGTACGCATTGAAGATTTCACCGCAAAAGGAAATGAAGGACAAATCGAATTAACAACCACTAGTGACTACAGTGTCTCTTCATGGACAGATCTTTCAACCAACAGCTTTACCCTCGCTCCAGGAGAAGCACGTGAAGTAACAGCAACTATTACTGCCCCATCAGACGCAGCAGGAAGTAGATTTGGATCCTTTGTCTTTGCAATCAAAGCAGACGACCAACCAGGAGCTGCATCAATATCACAACAAATCGCTTCACTGTTCTTAGTAAAAATATCAGGGCCGGTTGATGAAAAACTCAATATCATCTCTTTCTCTGCTCCGATGTTTTCTGAATTTAGTCCGGTGACGTTTGCCATCAATTTTGGAAACGAAGGTAATGTCTATAGCAAAGCACGAGGCTTGGTGAATGTCACCGATACCTTTGGCAATAAAGTTGCCGATGTCGTCGTTGATGAAACAAACATTTTTCCCGGAGCAGAAAGAATTGTCAACGCAACGCTTGATAACCAATTTCTTATCGGTAAATATACTGCGACAGCACTAATCTACTATGGCGAAGACAATACCAATCTCACCGCAACAACAACTTTCTTTGTCTTTCCTTTAAGAATCGCGGCAGTTGTCATTGCAGTTCTCTTTGTCTTGTACTTCCTTCGAAAAAGACTGAAAAAGGCAGGGAAAGCACTGTTTGGCTAAACGATTATGTGAATCATGAATTATGGTTTTCTTGCTTCATGATTCTTGATTCAAAATCCCTTTTGCATAGTATTAAAACCCCCATAGAATGAAAAAGAAACTATTATTATTTGCGTTCGCTTTCGCGAGCGGTTTCCTCACCCATGCGCTCGTCTTTCCTGATTTTCTAGCGAATGGCTTTACTGATGTTTCAAAAATTGTCATCCCGCAACCTTCACCAGAACAAAAACAAACTGATCCGTTGATCACACAAATTACTTTTGACGGCAAAAAATTCTCCCGACACACGATTCGCGTATCATTTTCCCGCTATCTTGAAATTATCAACACCAATCCAAAACAACAGATGTGGCTAATATCCAATCTACCCGAACTAACAACAGAACGAGGCTATGGAGAATCAGAAGCAATAAAAGCACAATTCAATGAAAAAGGAACGTTTGTGGTACAAGACAAAAACAACCCCTCGGAACGCCTCGTGATAACGGTAAAATAGAATCATGAATTACGAATCATGAATCATGGATTTGTTCTTAAATAAACCTTCACTTTTCCTTGCTTCTTGATTCATACTTCTTGATTCAATATGCTATTAGTATGCAACGAATTTTCGTGTTGTTTGTTTTGTTCTTCCTGCTTCTCCCGCAGACAATTTTTGCACAGCAATTACCGCCAGAGCAAAAAAATATCTCAGTCACAGCAGAGGTGGGACCGCAAGCTCGTGACTATCAACTAAGTATTTCGTCACCTACAACCACTCACACGCTCAAACAAGAAACCATCGTCCACTACATCATTACGTATGGCGCAAGCAGTTCTGCGGCATTTACAACACCTCTCACGATTACTGCTAACTGGAAAGCCTCTGATGCACAAAGCAATCTCCCTATTCTTGACTATGTTGCCGGTAGCGGCAGCAAAGGCTATGGCAATACGACGCCGATCGTTGATCTTACAAGTCGGACGATTACCTGGAATCTTCCTGCAATTCCCGCAGGAACAGTCAATCAACAGATCAGTTTTGACGTGAAAATCAACACGAACTACACCGGTGCAAATGCAATTCCCTTCACTATTCGTGCCACTATGGCAAATTCATATATGACCAAACCAGAAGTTTCACTTGCCAAAGAGTACAACTATGATGAGGATTTTCAATTTGACACCAATCCGACACCAACACCCACACCGAGTATTGCCCAAACAGTTCCTCCTGTTCTCGCACCGCCAACGTCATCACTGATTACTAACTTTTCCTTTACCACTATTACCGATGATACGACAAGCATCCTCATTGATACCAACAAAACTGTTCAGGCACGAATAATGTACGGCACGTCCTCACGGTCACTCACGCAGTCCATCAGTACCCCGCAATCAAATCTTCGCAATAGGATTACGATTGATGACCTCAAACCTGCAACCATCTATTATTTTCGTATTCTTCTGAAAGATCAGGCAGGAGCGGAAAGTACTTCTGAAATTTTTACTTTTACCACAGCAGAAAGCTCCGTGCCTCCTGATGTAACTGACAATATTATCGTTATGACCAGTGGCGGGAATATTCTTCTCTCAGATATTCAACGAACCAATGGAAGAGCTGATTCCGTAGCGCTGCTGACACCGGATACTGATTACGAGGTAAATTATGTACTCAGCAAGCCCCTGGCTCTGCAAAAAATAGAAGCTATCGTCAGAACCAAAGTGCTCGGGCTTACCAGCCAGGTATACGCCAGTGACCAAACAACAACCATCGTGATCCCGATGATTGAAAAATCGCCCTCATCCTACGTTGCATCACTCAAATCACTTTCACCTGGTCTCTTTGAAGTGTCAGTCAGAATTACTGATATTTACGGCAACATAAACGAACAGAAAGTGGCAGAACTGAAAATCATGTCGTATTTGACGATTCTTGAAGAAGGAACCACCAATCCCATTTCTGAAAGTCGCGTGTTCTTCACCTACTATACTATGCAAACCAAACAATTTGAGCCCCTTCCTCCCCATCTTTTTATCAATATTGACAATCCCAGTTATTCGGATGAGACTGGCGTTGTCAAAATAAATCTCCCAGCAGGCACCTATCAGGCAGCCGTCAACGCTTTTGGGTATACACAGCAGGAAATTACTTTTACGCTTGGTGCACAAACAGGTGAAGATTTCCCGACAATTTTTCTGCACAAAGATCCAGCAAATCCGGTTGGTTATCTCCAGTATTACGGTAATGCGGTAAGGGATTTATTTACCAATATGTCACTTGTTGTAAACAACCTTGCTACAAATGTCCGGTTCTTTAACCTGATCGCAACTTTTATCATTACAATCACTATCTTTTTCACCTTTGTCTTTTTTGTCTTTCGCACTCGTGTCTATCCGAGACATCTTTTTCCCTATGTTTCTCATCACCTGAAAACGATCACGAGAGGCCACCCGCTGGGGACTTTTTGCGCCATCATCACCGATGAACAAGGCAAACGCATTAAAGACGCGCTGATCTCCGTGCTTGATGACAAGACAGGAGAACTGATGACTTCAATTCTTTCAAATACCATCGGTATTTGTTACATCTACAATCCCAAAGAACATAAAAATCTGAAGCTG
>DATIGJ010000142.1:0-3505 GCA_035454765.1 Patescibacteria group bacterium | reverse complement strand
TCTATTATGCAATCACGCAAAATCATCATGCAATCTCCGTTGTCGGCGGCGGCGATACCCTTGCCGCAATTAACAACAAAGAATATCTTGATAACATTACGCATATTTCAATGGGTGGCGGAGCCATGCTGGAATTTATCGAAAACGGCACTCTCCCCGGCATCGAAGCTCTAAAAAAACATTGACTACGAGAACCTTTTTTCTGCTATACTGTACCTCATGGAACTATTTGAAATACTGCTACACTTTGACGAACACCTTGCAAACCTCATTCAACTACTCGGTCCCCTCGCCTATGTTGCTCTTTTTGCTGTTATCTTTGCAGAGACAGGACTCGTCATAGCCCCTTTTCTCCCTGGTGATTCTCTCCTTTTTGCAATCGGTGCACTTTCAGGAAGCGGTTTTCTCAATATCTGGATTGTCTATGTAACGCTTCTCTCAGCTGCTATCATGGGTGACTCTACAAATTATTGGATCGGCAGATTCATCGGTCCTCGTGTTTTTGCCAAAGAAAACTCACGTATTTTTAAAAAGGCCTATCTTGAAAAAACACGTGAATTCTACGCAAAATATGGTAAAAAAACCATTATTCTTGCCCGCTTTGTACCTATTGTTCGAACTTTTGCACCCTTTGTTGCAGGTGTTGGAAAAATGCCATACAAAACCTTTGTAACATTTAGCATTCTTGGTTCTTTCATTTGGATCACTTCGTTGACCTTTGCCGGATATTTCTTTGGAGGAATGCAATTTATCAAAGATCATTTCGAAGTTGCAGTTATTGGAGTCATTTTTGTATCACTCCTTCCAATGATTATCGAATATATTAAGGCCAAACGAGATGCACAAGCAGTAACAAAGTCGCAAATGAAACATGCAACCTACGAAGACATCAAAAAAACCTTTAAAAAAGAACACCTCAACGATTAATTTTATTCCTTTACGATTTATCTGTAGCGACAAAATAATTTATTTTGATTGTAAAAGCTTATCAACCTCTCCATTAATAAGGGCTCTTCGCGATTTGAAGAAGAAATAGCCAATAGCGACGAACGTAATTAACGGAGACACCCAGTGAGGAATATGGAATCCAAAGCTATGTAAAATCATAACAGTCCCCAAGCCGCAAATTGCATACATCGCCCCATTTTTAAGATAAATATAGCGCTGGATTCGATCAATATTGCGAATGGTCATTTCACGAAGAACAAAGGCACCGATACCATTACCTAAAAGGATCAACGGAACGGAAAATGTAAAAGCGAAAGCGCCTAGCACGCCATCAATCGAAAAACTTGCATCAATCGCCTCAAGATACATAATCTTGCTAATGTCAGACTTTGTGCTATGAAGTAACTCTTTTTCTTGTTGCTCGGCATTTTGTTTAAATCCATGCGTGATAAAAAACACTGTTGATCCGACAACCGCTCCAAATGCCATCAAAGGATTTTGCTGCAGAGAAAACCAAATGATCACACAAAGCAGGATTGAAACAATCGCATAGAACCATACCCCTTGTCTATGAATAAATCGCTCGCCAATAAGCCCGTACCGTTTATCCTCAAGAAAAATCCAATGAAAGAAAAGAAACAAAAGAAAAACTCCTCCTCCTATTAATAAAATCGGAGCGGACTGTTCAATCGTTTCAGCCACCTGTGGATCATTGCTAAACGTTGCTGTTAACGCGCCAATCGGACCAAGAGCCGGATTCGTCGCCCAGATAATAAGAAGTGGCAAAAGGCCTCTAACGGCAAAAACGGCAAATAATAAACCCCAAATCAAAAACCAACGCCGTGCCCGTTCTCCCATTGTCGCAAGAACCGATGCATTAATAACTGCATTATCAATGCTCACAACAATCTCAAAGACCGCGAGCCCAGCAACAATAAGAAACATGGTAAAAAAATCCATATATAATTTTAAAAATCCTAATTTTTAATATCTTAAATTTACGCTTGGAATTTGGATATTCTGTAAGAATTATCCATTAGTATCAGACACTTATTTTACCATATTATTTTTTAGAAAACCCTACGGTAAAATACGTATCTTCGGATAAGAGATCGGAATACACAAGCTTCCCTCCTACATCGCTTAAAGCGTCATCTTTCCTGATAATTTGGTAGGACTCAGGATAGGAAACAGAGAAAGAATAACTATCTCCTACCGTCCCTGGCTGTTTATAGACCCATAAAGCATAATCAAACACCGGCTCCTGAGGGGAAATAGCCCGAACGACTTCATAAGTTACATTCACTGTTTTACTTTTTCCTCTTGGTACAAGCACCAAAAAACCAACCGTTGTTTTGTCTTGTTCATTCACTATCGCTACTTCAAGCCCCTCAGGCGGGACGAAATCGTTATCAGTAAAAATTGCAGGATCTGTAACTGCAGGCACTATCTCCTGATCCACGCCGTCAATACGAATACTCCTGATAACAGCCTGCGCCGGAAGAATAAATCGGACAAAATTCTTGTAATCTCCCCCAAACTGACTATCCCGCTTACTGGTATTTGTGTACAATACCCGTGCAGTTGTCTGAATTGTTCCACTTGCACTAATTGAAACTTTTTGCTCAATCTCCCGCGTTAAATAATAATTTGCCTTATTCACTCCAACATTTGCGTCAATTACGCCAAACGTATCAAGAAACGTATTCTCTCTTGAGGATCTGCTGTCCCACAACGTTGATGAAATACCAGTTACAACAAACAACTTCTGAACCGCCTCATCTCGAAACGAAAATAACACATGTTTTCCTCGAATTGACTCTCCTAACTTATCAACCAAAACGTCGTACGAGACATCCTGACGAGAAGCTAAACGTTCCTCCATTGCGTTAAGCAATGCCTGTAAAAAATCTTTTTTTTGTGTTGACCCCGGAAAAAAATCTTTCTCTACATGCGTTTGTGTCCGTAAATAAAAATTTTCAGGCGTAATAGTTTCCTTATACTCCGGCACGTTCACTGAGGTAAATGCTTCTAAAAGGTTCTTAAAAAATGTTGTGTCCAAGGCAATAACGCCGTCTACTTTTTCGCCTGTTTCAAGTTCGAGAAACGTCATCGCTTGTGAGGCATTTTGTGGAAAATCAATCGCAAAATTACTATCCCGCAAAAACCAATGAGATGCACCAAGATATCTTCTAAGACCATAGGGAGGTTCTATATGAAACGTAAGCTTCCCATCAGCATCGTAAACGTCATGGACAGAAAAGTCCTCAATAGCACCATTTTTCACCCGTAACAATCCATACGATCCAATAAAGCCACCACCCGGCCTAAGTTCCATATTGTTCTGTAATAAAACTAAATACACTTTCTTGTGATCAAACCCAAGAACAACCGGTAATGAATCAATCACATTTTGTAAAGGTATCCACACGGGAGCAAGCGCATCAACCTTCGCGACAATCTGTTTGGGTAGCTTTCCTTCCGCACGTATTTTTTGTACCGTTATCATTGATTTCTTTAATATTGCCATCCCTTCAAGAAAATCATCTTTTGGCTG
>DATIGJ010000141.1:0-2657 GCA_035454765.1 Patescibacteria group bacterium | reverse complement strand
CAAGTGGTGCTATTCTTTTGAAAAAAGGGTGAGGAATAACTAGTCTTTCGACATATGCCTTATCAGGAAGATACTGTAATGAAAAAGCGCCGTCAAGAATATCAAAAATATGTGATTCAAGTTTTGCAATCGTATATTCTTCTCCACTGGTTGTAATGCCGTGATCACCCGTCCACTTTTTAAAGGTAATGATCCCTGAACCACCATAGCCACGTGCTGGTTTTATAGCAAATCCGGTTTTTGGTAAATCCCAATTAAATTTGCGAACCGATTCTCGGTTCGGGAAAATTTTAATAGGGAGAGGAGTGGGAATAGTATTTTTCAAAAACAACTTTTTTGTTTCCAACTTATCATCAGCACGATTTTTTGCTGAAGGTTTATTATTGGGTCTGATATAGAGAAAATTCCGGGCGTTCATGCCCAGGACTGATTTACTTATTGCCATGTTTAAGAACGGGTCGGAATTTAATGTACTCAATAATTCGGAGACCGAAGTATCGTCCGATTGCGATATTGAGCGGAACTAATAAAAGAATAATTTCTGGATAAAGAAGAATAAAGGATCGAAGACTGTCAAGAGATAATAATACATAACCGAGAATGCCAAGTACCAGTGTGACTGCAGTAGTTGTTAGTGTTTCGTTAAGTGGTCTTTCCAAAAAGAGCGCGACAATACGATCGCTCAACAGAATAAATAAGAGGATCGGAAAGATAGAGAGATTACGAACATCAAAAATCCCGAAAGCGGCGCATGCGGTAAGTGTTGCAATAATTAAGATTGACACAACAAACATTGATAATGCAATTTTTGGCATTTGCATAATGCGGATTTTTTTAAAGATGATTCGTGAAAAATAGGATGATAAGAGAATTGCGCTGAGAATGATAAATCCTGTCGCAAAACCAGTAGCAAGAAGGGTAATTGAAAGCGCAATCGGCACGAGTAATCCCAGACCGGAGAGCCCAATAATGTAACGGAAGATAACAATAATTGTCGCGAGAAGCGGGAGAAGAAGAATAAGGATGATGGTATTTGCTGGAACACCTGCTTTGATCGCGTAGGAAACTGCGTAGGGGAAAAAGTTAGTTATGTTCAGCTCCCCTGATGCTCGCTGTTCAAGAAGTGTGATGACTTCAATTTTTTCTTCTGTTTCTTCAGGTTCAGTCACGGTTTTTTCAGGTTGTGCCTGTGTGGCAGATTGTGAAGCAAGTTCTGCGGCATTTGTTGCGATTCGCGGTGGAATAATTGCCTGTGCGAAAACGCTCACCGTTTGTGAAAGAAAGAACACACCGATTATTAAAAGAGATAAAGACCAACGCATAAGGGTGTAGTGTTATGGTAATTGTTTCTTTTCAGATTGTCAAATAGAGGCTATACATGTTTATAAGTGGGCGAAGAGGGACTCGAACCCTCAAGGTCTCAGTGACCAATAGTTTTTGAGACTATCGCGTATACCATTCCGCCACTCGCCCGACATTAGTATTAAGTATCTTGTATTAAGTATAAAAGATAAGTAAGGTATGCTTAAGTACTTTTTCTTTAATACTGTATTCTTTGTAAAGACTTAGCCTTGCAATAAAGACATCACTATTATATACTTTACCGTATGACGATTCAACAGATTTACGATTTGGCGATCGAAATGGGAATCAAAACAGATCCCCGCGGTGAAACACTCGTTTACAAGCGTTTAGAAAAAGTAAAAAAAGACTACGAAGAATTATCTGAAAAAAAGAGAAAATATTTTGATAAAGAGACATTAAGAAATCCTTATTCAGATTCACGGTTACTGTTTGGTGATCCAAATAAAGAGGTAAAAAAAGTTCTCGGCGGCATTGATGCGAATGCGACAGAAATTCTTCTTGCCGATAGGTTAAACGAAAAAGGAGTGAATATTGATTTGCTTATTAGTCATCATCCCGAAGGGCATGCATTATCAAATCTTCATGATGTCATGGAATTGCAGGTAGATATGTATGCACAACAAGGTATGCCCGTTAATGTTGCGCATGCATTGATGGCAAAAAGGATGAAAGAGATTGAACTGCGGATTCATCCGCGCAATCACAATCAGACTATTGATACTGCACGTCTTCTCAATATTCCGCTTCTTGCATTACATACGATTGAAGATAATATCAGTAATCAATTTATGCTGGATTACTTTAAGGGGAAAGAGTTTGATACTGTAGGAGACGTCTATGATCATTTAATGGAAATTCCTGAATATCAGGAGGCAATGAGGGGGAAAGCTGGTCCGCTCATCGTTTCAGGAACACGAAGAAGTAGAGCTGGAAGAATTGCTATCTTTTTTACCGGTGGTACAAATCCTGCAAAGGAGATTTATGTTGAATGGGCTAAATTAGGTTTTGGGACGATTGTTGATATGCACATGAAAGAAGATGCTATTGCAGAGTTACAAAAAATGCATATTAATGTGATTAATGCAGGACACATGTCATCAGACTCAATAGGTGCAAATATTTTCTTTGATGAACTTGAAAGTCGAGGAATTGAAGTAATTCCCTGTTCGGGACTCATTCGCGTAAAACGAGGAGGAAGCAAATAGTTTATGATTTCTGTTACTGATTTACGAGCTGGGATCACCTATGAAGAAGATGGCAGTTTTTTAACTGTTATTTCTTATGAGCATAAT
>DATIGJ010000140.1:0-2019 GCA_035454765.1 Patescibacteria group bacterium | reverse complement strand
AAGAGCAATTTTACAGCAACGAATTGCGTCAATGACAACCCCTGCCGAATTTGGAGAGTCTTCAACTGACAAACGTACTTCAATATTCATCGGCACATCTCCAAAATGATGACTCTCAATGCGAATGAATGCTACCTTGTTATCATGAAGCCATGGTACATAATCACTAGGACCTATATGCACATCTTCTGCGGCGATGTCTGCATCATGGAGTTTTATTTGTGAAGTAACTGATTGTGTTTTGGAAATCTTTTTGGATTTCAATCTTCCCCGCTCAAGCATATTTTGAAAATCGGTATTACCACCAACATTCAGCTGATAAGTATGATCAATCGGCATACCTCGATCAAGAAAAAGATTGGTCAGCGTTCGGTGAACAATCGTTGCACCAACTTGAGATTTGATATCATCTCCGACAATCGGCACCCCTGCATCAATAAACTTCTTTGCCCATTCTGGATCCGAAGCAATAAAAACGGGGATACAGTTAACAAACCCCACCTTTGCTTGCAGACAAACATCTGCCCAATATTTTTGTGTTTTTTCACTACCAACAGGAACATAGCTAACAAGGACATCTACTTCTGCATCTTTTAAGATCTTAACTGGATCAGGTTTGTCCGCATTTGAAACATGTACAACATCCCTGAGATATTCTCCAATTCCATCCAATACTTCAGCATTTTGCACAATAACACCGGTCGGTTTCACTTTTGCAAAGATTTTTGTATTATTTGGATGAGCATAAATTGCTTCCGATAAATCTTTTCCGACTTTTGTCTCATTGACATCAAAAGCCGCAACAACCTCAATATCAGAAATTTTATAACCTGCCAAACTCGGATGCATGAGCCCTGGAATTTCGGTAGTACCATCGGCATCTTTATAGTAAGTTAATCCCTGAACGAGCGATGAAGCACAATTCCCTATACCCACAATCGCAATTTTGATTTTTTTATCCGCCATAAGGGTAACAATACCACAATAAAATACATCTGTAAAATTAATGTATCTTATGGTATAGTAATAAAATTAATGATTGAAGAGCTCCATCGCTTTATACAAGTTGCCAATAACAGCAGTATTACACAAACTGCCAAAAAAAACTTCATTACGCAGTCTGCATTGTCACAATCAATTCACCGACTAGAAAAGGAACTTGGGACAAAACTTTTTGTTCAAAAAGGTAAACAACTGTCCCTTACTGAAGACGGTAAATCAATCCTGCAATTAAGTAACAAAATCCTTGAACTCTGGGAAACAGCAAAAGACAAAAAGAAACGACAGACACTTCGCCCTACCTATACCATAGGTGCCTTTGATAACGGAGCACTCCGTCTGGGAAAATATTTCCAAAAGATAACACACGATAAAACCATACATCTTGAACTGATTATTAATAATTCAGAAAAATTATTGCAACAGTTAAAACTCGGCATTGTGGATGTAGCAATTTGTGTCATTGATCCACAAGAAAAAACTGATCAAAACATTCTTCTTGTCCAAACATTTTCCGAAACACTGATCCCCGTCAGCGTAGAAAAAAGAAAAGAACCCATCACAACAATTCCATTTCTTTTGTATAACAAGACCTCTCACACAAGAAAACAAATTGATGAACTTTTTTTCAAAAAAAATATCACACCAACGATTTTTGCAGAATCAACCAGTGTTCCCTTTATGAAGGAATTAGCAATTCTCGGTTGTGGAGTTGCACTATTACCGGAAAACGAAGTAAAAACAGAAATGCAACAAAAACTTCTTAAAAAACAAACATTACCTTTTACGATAAAACGCACCTTTGGATTATATATAAAAAAGTATGGAGCCGTGCACAAAGATAACCCACTCATCAATGATCTTATTTATAATTTGAAGTAATCAAGAATCTGCAAAAAACCATCATTATCAACTGAACTTCCACAAAAATAATTCCCATCTCCTTATCAGCAGCAACGTGCACATATTGATTCTATTGAAATCGTAAAAAAATCTCTAAAAACACCTAGATCCATTTTT
>DATIGJ010000139.1:0-2546 GCA_035454765.1 Patescibacteria group bacterium | reverse complement strand
ACTATCAATCGCTTTTTCTGCCTTTTGTCGTAACTGTTCCGGAGTTTTCATAAAAAAATTATTATATCTAATTGCTGTAAGAAAAACAAGACTATAAGGACACAGTTTTACTTTATTATTCTACTTGACGACAAAAACTATAAGGTATATAATCCGGCGGCTATGGCTGAACGTGGGGGTAATATTCCACAATTCAGAGAAGGTAAAAAGCTTCGAAACAGACGCATTGTCGCCGGTGTATCGCTCTTTGTTTCCTTCGGTCTACTTGCCGGCTGCGACCCGTTAAAAACCAACGCACAAGGAGCTCCACCTGTTTCCGCAGAATTTAACACTGCGTACAGCAGCATTCTCTATGGTTCCTGCGCCCCTGATTCGCGTTCAGCCTCACAAAATCTAGCAAATCAAGCAGCTGCCTGTAAAAATCTCATCACGAACGGAAGCATCGCTCTTGTTGATTTTAATAATTTAAGTCCCGATCAAGAACAGAGCCTTATTACAGAATCACAAACTCTCCTTACTCAAGCGACCGGAGGAGTTTTTGTACCAAACCTCACCTTTATTGACGCAACCCAAGAAGCTATAGATCAATTCAATACACATACTGCTGATTGTACTGAACCAGAAAGAGGTAATGAGATCACATGGGCCTCTGTTGCCGCCGATATCACCATGCAAGAACAACTCAGAGAGTTTAATGCTGTCATCGCCCTCTCTTCGCAAGATTTTTGTAGAGAAACAATCGCTGGTGCGACAAATCCGGATACACTCCGACATGTTGATATTGCACCTGCTCCCTATCTGCAAGGAACTGTTGAACCTGTACAATCTGAAACGACAACTGGTGAAATCATAGCACACGAAATCCTGCATCTCTCTGGATTGGGAGAAGCACATGCACTTTCCGATAGACAAAATCCACCCCACCAGCTCTCTTTTGAAAATGGTATCGTCATTGATGACCTGCAACAATATCTTATTGATAATAGTCTCTTTTATAGCTATGGTGATACAGGAAATATCATGGGGTCATTTTCTTCCACACAAACACATGGGGCACAACCGGAACAAAATCAAGTCCAAGTAGATATACTTCGCGAACTGACAGAAGATCAAAATAGATATGGACAACGCGTCGAAGGAATGCTGAGCATTAATTACAATCGTGTTTCCCATGAAAACTATGCAGTCGTTCCCTTAACTACTGATATCGGATTTGGTCAACTTAACTATCTTAACGAGCTTGCCATTGTCCCAAAATGGGAAAATGGTGCAATCCAAACATTTGAACTCATTCTTATAGATACAAGAAGTAGTATTCAAACAACCCTTGCTATTGGAACCTTGGGCATCAATGCAAATCAGCAAGCAGATAATATCTGGACCTTCACGCATCAGGGACAGGCGATACAAATCTTCTTTGATAACAATACCCTCTCTGTCAGAACAGTCACCAGTTAGTTTTTTTGAAAAGAAATAGTTGACACAGGTTACTATAAACTCTATAATCCCAAACTATGCGATTAGAAATTAGATCTAGAACAAAAGGTCGTGAAAGACCCCAACTGAAAAGAACAGCAACCAGAGGTTTTGCCGCTATTGCTATAGCAGGAATACTTCTGGCTCCTACTGCAGGTTGTACCAACGCAGAAAATAATAATAATACAAATTACAAACCTACTTCCCCTTCCATTGTGCTTATTGATTTCTACAATAGTCTGTCAATGGATCAAGAGACGAATATGGGTAATGAAATAACAACATTAGTATCGCAGGCAACCAGAGGCGTAATTACACCAACACTTACATTTACTGATTCCACAACAGAAGCACAAGATTTTTTTGAACAACTTGCTGGAATGACAGCAGATCCGACTTGTACAAATGATTTGCTCCCTGCAAGCTTTGCCTCCGGCGCCGCAGATACGACAATGGATCTAAAAAATTATGATACGGTCATCGCATTATCACCAAAACCCTTCTGCGAAGAAGGGGTTGCCGGTGCGACCGATCGCGAAAATGTGAGATATATAGACGTTGCATTACAGCCAACTGGTGACATAGGGAATACTACTCCTGGAAGGACTGCAGCACACGAAATCATGCATACTTTTGGTTGGGGACATGAAGGAGAACTAAGAACTGAAGGTCAATTCCTCGGTCTGACAAACGACCTAACATTTGATCTTGTTTCCTATCTTTCTTCTGCACGATACTTCGAATATGGAGACACAAAAAATCTTATGGGATTTTTTGCCCGTGATGGACAACCAGGCGATGCTCCGCAACCAGACCCCGTACAAATGGATCAACTACGTGAAGATATAGGTGATCCCTCTCGTGAAGGTGTTGTTGCTAATCAGGAATGGCAAGAGATCAATCAAACAGATCCAAACCACAATCCATACGCGATTGTTAACCTTACTGAACCACTGAGTATTGGAACTTCACTAGAAGACCCTAATCCGACAATTTATGACAAAATCGTTCTTATTCCCCACTGGACAGAAAACGGCATAGATAGTATTCTGGTAAGTCTTGTCGAATCT
>DATIGJ010000138.1:0-3156 GCA_035454765.1 Patescibacteria group bacterium | reverse complement strand
CTCTCGGTATTCACACAGGGGATTCCATCGTCGTCGCACCAAGCCAGACGCTTACAAATAATGAATACCACACTTTAAGAAAAGCTTCCATAGACATTGTGAGAAGTTTAGGAATTGTAGGGGAGTGTAATGTCCAATTTGCGCTCAACCCTCATCCAAAAAATTCCTCTTTGGAATTTTATGTTATCGAAGTTAATGCCCGTCTTTCACGAAGCTCAGCTCTTGCCAGCAAGGCAACTGGCTACCCACTCGCGTACGTCGCAGCAAAATTAGCACTTGGTTATAACCTTACAAAGCTAAAAAACAAAGTTACCGGCGTAACCTCAGCCTGCTTTGAACCGGCTTTAGATTACATCGTTACTAAAATTCCACGCTTCGATCTTGATAAATTCAAAGGCGCAGAACAAACACTTGGCAGTAGTATGAAATCAGTAGGCGAAGTCATGGGCATCGGTCGCACCTTTGAAGAAAGCTTCCAAAAAGCAATCCGCATGCTCGATATGGATCGAGAAGGAGTCACTTCCGATATTCATACAACGGACATTACTGAGGCGCTTAAAACACCAACTCCCAAACGTATGTTTGTAATCGCGGACGCTTTAAAACAAAAGATTACTGTTCAACAAATCCACGAACTCTCAGGGATTGATCCCTGGTTTATCCAAAGAATCAAAAACATCATCAATCATGAAGTACAACTGAAAAAATCGAAAAAACTCGATATGAAATCACTAAAAAAACTCAAACAACTCGGTGTCTCAGACAAAAGGGTAGGGGAGTTAGTTGGAAAAACAGGACTGGAAATAAGAACGCTTCGAAAAAAGCTCAACATTCTCCCAGCAGTACTGCAAATAGATACCCTCGCAGGTGAATTTCCTGCACAAACAAACTATCTCTATATGACCTACAATGAATCACACCACGATATTACCCCCTCAGGAAACAAAGCAGTCATTGTCTTAGGCTCCGGGCCATATCACATTGGCTCTTCCGTCGAATTTGACTGGTGCTCAGTCAATACCGTTGAACGATTGAAAAAATATAAAAAACAAGCAATTACTATTAACTGCAATCCCGAGACTGTTTCAACAGATTACGATGTTTCAGACAAGTTGTACTTTGAAGAACTCACCTTTGAAAGAATCGCCGACATTTATGAATACGAAAATCCGCTCGGTGCAATCGTATCAGTTGGCGGACAAACACCAAACAATAGAGCACAAGCACTCCACACCTATGGTCTCACTATCCTCGGCACAAATCCTGAAGATATTGATCGGGCAGAGGATAGGAGTAAATTTTCAGCACTGCTGGATAAATTAGAAATCAAACAACCGGCATGGAATGCTTTTTCAACGCTCGAAGACGCAGAAGCGTTCGCTGAAGAAGTTGGCTATCCGGTACTCATTCGTCCCTCTTACGTTCTCTCAGGAAGTGCAATGAATATTTGTTTCAATAAAAAAGATCTCAAAACCTATTTGGAACAAGCTGCAAGCGTTTCTCAAGAATATCCTGTCACCGTTTCAAAATTCTTCACCAAAGCACTCGAAGTTGAACTAGATGCGATTAGTCAAAACGGCATTATCAAAGCAGTCATCATTTCCGAACACATCGAATATGCAGGCGTCCACTCAGGCGATGCAACAATCGTCCTTCCCGCAAAAAACATCGACGACGAGATGCAAAACAAGATGCGAACCATCGCCGCAAAGCTCGCAAAAAAACTCACTATCACCGGACCCTTCAATATCCAATTTCTTGTCAAAGATGATGAAATTTATATTATCGAAACGAATCTTCGTGCCTCCAGAACATTTCCTTTTATTGCTAAAGTAACCGGAATCAATCTTATCACTCTTTTTGTTGACGCACTCTTTACAAAAGAACTCAAAACACAAACCATGCAACCATTAGACTTTACTGCCGTCAAAGTTGCCCAATTCTCCTTTGCAAGACTGATCGGCGCGCACCCGCAGCTTGGTGTTGAAATGGCATCAACCGGCGAAGTCGCATGTTTTGGGAAAGATGTGAAGGAAGCATATCTCAAAGGAATCCTCGCAACAAACGGCAAAATCCCCGAAAAAGGAGTCTTTGTAAGCCTCGGTGGAGATCAAAAGAAAAAAGACTTACTGGCAAGCTGTAAATTATTAGCAAAGCTCAATCTGCCAATTTATGCAACAGAAAAAACAGCAAAATTTTTAAACAAAAACGGTGTTCGAGCAACCATGCTCTATAAAATCCATGAAGAAATCGCACCAAATCTTTTGGATTATTTTCAAGCAGGGAAAATTGATCTGGTTATCAATGTCGTTGATACACATCTCAAAAAAGACCTCAACGACGACTATTTCATCAGACGCGCGGCCGTTGACAGCAATATTCTCGTATTTACGAAAATCAAAAAGGCAGAACTCTTTATTCAAGCACTTGTTGAAAAAGGACTATCCAGGCTGGAAATCAAACCCTGGAGCGAGTATACTAAGGATGAACAATCATGAACAAGGTACAAAAACCATTTTACGATCCGGCAAAAACATATGACCAGAATTATGACGAAGGCCCTTTTGGCGCCTTTGCCGATGGGGAAAAATTTGAACAAAAAGGCGAGCCACAATCTGAATACTACGGTCAAAAAGTTTTCCTTCCTTTTGGCATTCCTGCAGGGCCACTGCTCAATAGCAATTTTGTCAAAGCGACCTTTGATAAAGGATTTGATATCGCGGTTTATAAAACAGTCAGAAGTGATTTTTATGCATCCCATCCCTTTCCAAATATCCTTGCAGTTAAAGTCGAGGGGGATCTCACCTTAGAAAAACTCAAACATCCACTCGTTGCCGACACAAATTTCGTCCCACCACTAGCGATCACCAATTCCTTTAATATTCCATCCAAAAAACCTGAAGTCTGGCAGGAGGACATGAAAAAAGCCGTATTATACGCCGGCAAAGGACAAGTCATGGTGGGCAGTTTCGTCGGCACTGTACTCGTTGGACAAACGCACAAAGAATTTATTGACGATTGGGCACTCACTGCCAAACTCGTTCTTGAAACGGGAGCGAAAGTCATCGAAGCAGATATTTCGTGTCCAAATAATGGAGCCGAAGGGCTTGTTTGTTACGATCTACCAACAACAGAACAAATCTGTAAAGCTGTCAG
>DATIGJ010000137.1:0-5079 GCA_035454765.1 Patescibacteria group bacterium | reverse complement strand
CGGACTTGATAACAAAGCGAAAGCACTGAAAGCGCAAGGAATTCCTGTAATCAATCTTTCCGCAGGAGAGCCGGATTTTGATACACCAAAACATATCAAACAGGAAGCGATTGATTCTCTTCTTTCCGGTGAAACCAAATATTCTGCTCCTCAAGGACTCCCTGAGATTCGCAAAGCAATCGCCGATAAATTACATAAAGAAAATAACATCGAGTATGATCCATCGCAAATTGTTGTCGGAATCGGAGGTAAACAAATTCTCTATAGTATTTTTCAAGTTTTGTGTGATCAGGGAGATGAAGTCATTATTCCCGTTCCTACATGGCTTACATTTGTCGAACAGGTAAAATTAGCAGGAGGAAAACCCGTACTTGTCAAACTCACACAACCATTCAAAGTAACTGCACAGGCTATTGAAAAAGCACTCACCAAAAAAACAAAAATTGTTCTTCTGAATAGTCCTTCAAATCCCACTGGAGCAATGGTTGATGAAAAAGAACTACAAAAGATAGCAGATCTTGTGGTCAAGCATAATCTCTGGGTTGTTGCGGATGAAATTTATGAAAAATTAACGTATCTATCACCACATCGTTCAATCGCATCCCTCAATGAAAAAATTAAAGCACGAACGATTACCACAAACGGTTTTGCTAAATCATATGCAATGACCGGATGGAGACTTGGATACGCAGCTGGCCCAAAAGAAATTATTGAAAAAATGACAAATTTCCAAGTTCAAACAATTAGCAATGTCCCCGTATTTATTCAGAGAGCAGGAGTTGCAGGACTAACCGGCGATCAATCATCCGTAGCAACAATGCATAAAGAATTTACCAAACGTCGGGAGTTTCTTATCAAAGCTTTTGGAGAAATAACAGAACTATCGTTTACCAATCCTGAAGGAGCCTTTTATTTCTTTATCTCCATTGAAAAATTACTTGGTAAAAAATATAAAACTGCAACAGAATGGTGTGATGCACTCCTTGAAAAGGAACATGTCGCAGTGGTACCAGGTGACGGATTTTTATATCCTGGCTATTTTCGTCTCAGCTTTGCATCGTCCCTTGGAGATCTCAAAAAAGCGGTTGAAAAAATCAAAAAATTTATTTATGACGCGTAAAATTCCGGCCACTATGGCCTCACAACATCCAGATCACGCCAATGTTCCGTATTGGCATCATACTGCACATATCACTGTCCACGACGAATATAAGGAACTCTTTATCAATTTTTCTGAAATCGGCATTGACGAGTATAAATGGGATTGGGAAGGAAAACTTGTTGACGAATCAGTGATGGAACGCCTGCTTGGCGAATACTTTACCTATTTTAAAGATAACCCCTTAGGCCGCGAAAAATTTTTAACTTTCAGACTCCCCAATCCAAAAGCAGAAACAGAATTCCGTCTTGCTCGAGCTTTTTTTAATTTGTTAAGTGCTGCGGCGCTCACAAAAAAAGTGGGGCTCCACTCACCACCACTCTTCGAAGTGATTTTACCTATGACAGAATCTGCAGAAGAAATAATCGCGATTCAGGAAGCGTTTACCGAAATTGGAGAGTTAAAACACGCCCTTTATAAATTTGACGAAGTCAAACTCGATCACATCGAAGTCATTCCTCTTTTTGAACAAGTAGACACCATTATCAATTCAGATACAATTCTTGAAACATACCTGAATCTTTACAAAAAAACATTTAAATCACAGCCTCTTTATCTTCGCCCGTATATGGCGCGTTCCGATCCTGCGCTCAATTCGGGAATGGTACCTACAGTGATCGCAATCAAAATTGCTCTGTCACGCTATAAAAAGCTGTCTAAAAAATTAAACCTACCTCTCTATCCAATTATTGGTACAGCAGCACTCCCATTTCGTGGAGGACTGACCCCTGATAATGTAGAACAATTTGTTGATGAATATGCTGGCATCAGGACAGCATTGATTCAAAGTGGCTTTCGCTATGATTATGACCTTGAAACAGTGAAAACAGGTATTGCAAAACTCAATAAACTTTTGCCAAAAAGTGACGCAGTTGTCATCCCTGAAACTGATGAAAAGATACTCTTGAGTCTTATCCCGTATTTTGAAGAAAAATACAAAAAAACTGTCGAAACTATCGCACCGACGATTAATGCACTCGCATCACAACTGCCGAAGAGACGGGAACGAGTTCAGCACATCGGACTCTTTGGTTATTCACGAGGGATGGGTAAAGTCACGCTCCCTCGCGCCATCGGATTTACCGGAGCACTCTATTCTATCGGTATTCCACCTGAACTTTTTGGTACAGGAAGCGGCATTGATAAGACACTCGAACTGAAACAAATGCACATCATTGAAAAATATTATACGTACTTAAAAGCAGACATTATCCGTGCAGGAGCCTATCTGAATAAAGACAATTTGAACAAACTGATCAAACAATATCCTGGCATCAGATCCTTTAAGAAAAAAATTGAAATCCTAGAAACATACGTCGGACAGGAACTTCGTCCTCGAACCCTTGAAGAGCAAGAACATCAAATTCTGACAACAAAAATTTGGGATGGGGTCGAAAAAGGAGAAAAGGTTACCGAGCTCATTGCCCGCGCGGCAATTCTTCGAAAGAGTCTGGGATAATTGCTATTTTTTCAATTAACCTCTTTAACTTATTTCTTCTTGCCTCTCTAATAGTAAATCGAAATTTTTCCTGCTCTTCATCTCTCTCTTTAATATCTGCTGTATCAAGTAAACGAAGTTCATACCTACCTTCTTCGCCTTTTATTAAACAAACGTTCTGATGGCCAACAAGATCGATACTTTGTCCTGAATTTGCTAAAATTGTAAAGAATCTATCAACAAATGTCGAAAAATTGGTCTGTAATTTCCTATCTTGAATAAATATCTCTACTAATTCACTTTCAGTAAATTCTGTAAACAAATCTCTTGCTTCTGGAAAGTATTCTTGGATAGAACCAACTGCAACTGCATTTCTAAATGGTAATCGTGCAACAAAAAAATGTGTTGGAACAACAAAATTAGGGATATCTTGATACCACTCACGAATTTGTTGATGACGAGATTTGATTGCTCTTGCTCGCTCATTTATCTCTTCTGGAACTAATCGTAAAGAACGTTTATCTATTTTTAATACAAAAGGAGCAGTATCTTGAGGAGTATGTAAAAAGACAAAATTTTCCCCTCCATAACCAATAAGTTTTGGTGGGTTCTCTGCTATTCCACGCAGCGGTGTATTACTTACATCATAGTATCGTTCATGTAGCCTTCTTCCCAAACGTTCTCCGGCTTTACCCCAGGGCTTTGGTAGCTAGATGAACAAGAGTTCGATAAATATCGCTTTCTGATTTCGTTGGATCAAAGATATCACGGACAAGTCTCCGGACTGGGACTCTTGGATCGATAGATGAGGTAAAAAGAGCATACTGTAGTCGGTCTCTTTGCCTCCTTAAAAACTCGGGTGTTCTAGACATCGAAGTATTATATATTATAAGCCTAAAAATAGCGAGGGGAAAATATCGCAGCATCACCAAGTGCTTCTTCAATCCGAAGCAATTCATTGTACTTTGCTACCCTGTCTGTTCTTGAGAGAGAACCTGTTTTGATCTGTCCTGTCGAAAGACCTACAGCCAGATGCGAAATCGTTGTATCTTCAGTTTCGCCTGAACGATGGGACATAACGGTATGCCAACCAGCTGCTTGTGCCATGTGAACTGTGGCTATAGTCTCAGTCAGTGTTCCTATTTGATTTGGTTTGATAAGAATCGCATTTCCAGCTTTTTCTCGAATTGCTTTTTCCAAAAAAGTGGTATTGGTCACAAGTAAATCATCTCCGACAAGTTGTATCTTGTCACCAAGATTATCTGTTAACAATTTCCATCCCTCCCAATCATTCTCATTCATACCATCTTCGATGGAAATAATTGGATACTTTTTTGTTAATGAAACTAACCAAGCAACCATTTCTTCACTGGAGAACGTTTTCTCTTCAGCCTTCAAACTATACCTTTCTCCGTCATATAATTCTGATGCGGCAACATCAAGAGCAAATACTATATCTTTTCCTAAAGTATATCCAGCATTTTTCACCGCTTCAGAAATTAACTCCAGTGCTTCTGCATTGCCGTTCTTCACTCGTGGTGCAAAACCTCCTTCATCACCAACCGTTGTTGGATAACCATGGACTTGTAATACTTTCCCTAAATGATGAAAGACTTCCGAACCCATTCTAATAGAATCGGAAAATGTCTTTGCACCAACACACATAATCATAAATTCCTGAATATCGGTCGCAAAGGATGCATGGGCGCCGCCGTTGATAATATTCATCATAGGAAGGGGGAGCAGAGGATTTTGTTTTTTGTCATCCTGAATTTGATTCAGGATTTCATAAACATACTCAAATAACTGTTTGTTTTGACTGATTGCTGCGGCCTTTGCAACAGCGAGTGAAACCGAGAGGATAGCATTTGCTCCCAAACGACTTTTATTGTACTCGCCATCAAGTGCAATCATTTTTTTATCAATGTTCTCTTGATTTTCTCCATCCATGCCGAGCAGTGCCTTTGCAATTTCGCCATTCACATGTGCAACCGCCTGAAGTACACCTTTACCAAGATAGTACCTTTTATCGCCATCTCGAAGTTCTACTGCCTCATGGGTACCGGTTGATGCACCAGAAGGGACAGCAGCACGACCCATGACACCGTTTTCAAAAGTAACATCACATTCAATCGTTGGATTACCGCGGGAATCAAGAATTTGCCGAGCATGAATTGCCTGAATCTTCATACAATAATTATAACCAAAAAATAACCATCTGACTAGACGATAACGTGACAACAGAATGACATATCACATTTCCCGTTCTTGTATATACGCTAAATGTTTTTCTTTTTCTTCATGAAACTCTTTATGATCAAAACCGAGTCTATCAATCATATGTACTGTGTGTTTGGCACTCAGATAATGTGGTAACATCACATAGCTTGCTCCTTGTTGATAGAGCTCTTTTGCTTCAGTAATATCATGGCACAAAAGAATGACAATCGCGTGAGGGCTTTCCTGTCTAATTTTTTTAAGA
>DATIGJ010000136.1:0-3159 GCA_035454765.1 Patescibacteria group bacterium | reverse complement strand
AAAAAATCATCCAGAACTATCTCTCACCGGACGATCAGCGGGAACCGACATGAGCGGCGGCTGCATTAACGATTCCATAATTGTCCTTTTCGGAAAATATTTTAATCAGCTCCTTTCCTTGAAAGATACTATCGCAACAGTCCAACCCGGCCTCTTTTATCGTGATTTTGAAGAAGAAACACTTAAACATAATCTGATCTTTCCTTCCTATCCTGCCTCTCGCAACCTCTGTGCCATGGGCGGCATTGTAAACAACAATTCAGGCGGTGAAAAATCCTTACAGTACGGAAAAACCGAACGCTATGTCAAAAAACTCAAAGTACTTCTTTCAGACGGCAACGAATATATCCTCGAACCCCTCACAGAAACAGAACTTAAGAAAAAAATGAAACAAAAAAATTTTGAAGGCCATCTCTATCGCAATATGTATGACCTGATTACAAAAAACTATGATCTCATCAAAAAAGCAAAACCGAATGTCTCAAAAAATGCAGCTGGATACAATCTCTGGAATGTCTATGACAAAGAAAAAGGCATCTTTGACCTGACACAAGTTTGGGTCGGTGCACAAGGAACGCTCGGCATGCTTCTTGAAGCAGATATTGAACTGGTTCCTGTGAAGAAGCATCACGAAATGGAAGTCCTCTTCCTGCATGATCTTGACCATCTTGGTGAAATCATTGATGCAGTATTACCATTGGAACCAGAAAGTTTTGAAAGCTATGACGACAATACGCTTAAACTCGGGCTTCGTTACTTCCCTGAATTTGCAAAGCAGCTTGGCATCAAAGGATTGATCGAATCAGGCCTTGCTTTTGCACCCGCATTTATGGAAATGGCTATCGGTAGACTTCCCAAACTCATTCTCCAGGTAGATTTTGCTGGTGATGATCTTGAAGAATTAAATAAAAAAATCCAAACACTTCGTGAAAAACTAAAAAAGCTTCATCCTGAGACAAAGATTGCTATAGACGGTGCTGAACAAAAATATTGGATGATACGAAGAGAAAGCTTTAGCCTCCTCCGCAAAAAAATAAGAAATAAACACACCGCTCCATTTATTGATGATTTTGTCATTGATCCTCATAAAATGCAGGAGGTTATTACGCAGGTTACAAAAATTCTTAAAAAACATCCTGAATTTATCTTTACTGTTGCAGGACACGTCGGCAATGGTAATTTCCATATTATCCCGATTGTTGATATCAAAAATCCAAAGGTAAGAAAAGCAATTCCTGAAATCGCCAAACAAGTTTATGACATTGTCATCAAAGCAGGCGGTTCAACAACAGGCGAACACAACGACGGATTGATCCGTACTCCCTATCTGGAGCAAATGTATGGAGAAAAAGTGATCAAATTATTTGAAAAAACGAAACACATCTTTGATCCTCACAATATTTTCAATCCAAGAAAAAAGGTCCACGGCGACCTCGACTACGCCATGAACCATATCAGAACGGAGTGGTAAATGAAAAAATTATTTATCACAGTTATTATCGGATTTATTCTCTTTATTGTCATTATTGTCGGATCGATTGTTGTTCCATTCTTTCTCAACTCTATAGCCTTGTCTGGTGACTACAAACCAATAACTCAAGCGATAGAACAACAGGGTGGCAGACTTCTTTGCGATCAGAAAGGCGGAGACGGAGTTGATAGCAACCCTTGGTACAAAGTTTTTTACGAAATAGCAGATTCCCCTGAACTATCAAATCAAATAAAAACTTTTGCTAAACAGAAAGAATATATACTGGAGACAGATACAAGAGCACTCACACGCTATGGAAAAGACATAACGAATACAAAAACAGATTATTTATATGCGCTAAAGAAACAACCATTCAATAAGCCAGAGAGTCACCTGGACGTAACTATTGTCAGAGATGAAGAGGTTGTTATAAATTGCGCAAACAGAAGAGGTAATAGTAGGCAGATGACTCCACAGCCTGGACAAGCAATAATCAAACTTTATTTTTATTAAATAACTTTCCGGGGTGCCAGGGGGTACCAAGAAGTGGCAAAATAAACCGATCAAGTCCAAACCATCCTGCGACTCTCCAGGCAAGGATCAGGAAAAGCTGAATCAGAACCATAATTGGATTAATACTAACTGTTCCTGCAAAAAGAAAACTCATATTGAGAAAGGTACCAAAAAATGCCGCGATACCGGTAAATGCACCAAGAATAAGCCCGATACCCACCAATAATTCTCCGTACGCAACCATTTGAGAAAAAACAGAAGCATTTGGCAAAATAACCTCTTTGAGCCACGTCGCATACCAAGCGGCGACATCAGGATGTGCTCCTCCCGTTTTTTCCAAGGCGCCTTGAATAAATCCTGTAATCGCGACTCCTGCCTTATCCCCCGTCCATACGGCACTTGTCACCTTGCCCCATCCTGCCTCAAGCCAAATCCATCCGACGTACACCCGAAGAATTACCCATATCCACGCAAGTCGTGTATCTGCAAAAAGAAAACGGGAAAATGGTGGTTCAGGAATCTGTGACACAAATTCTTTCTTGCTCATACAATTACCGTAACACAAGAAATATATCGTTGCAAGTGATCCAAATCACAAATAAAAGTATACTAATAGATCAATTTTTACTGTTTTCTTTCTGTCCGATTTTTGTCTTGTAATTACCAACTCCCTTTGCTATGCTTGGTTGTAATGAAACGAGGCAATCTGGCAGACGTTGAGTGGCAAGGACGATTTGATTGGCAAAAAGCAATTCTGTTTAACGAAGAAGACCTTGAGGCAAAAGGGAGCAAAATGCAGGTAATCAAACTCCAACCAGGAGGAGTTATCGAGCCTCACTATCACAAAGTCAGAACTGAAGTTTTCTATGTACTTAAAGGTCAAGGTAGTATTCTCTTAAATGGAGATGAATTTCAAAGCAAGGAAGACGATTTTTTTCTTTGCCAACCAAACACAACACACGAATTTCGCAATACCGGTACCGATGAGTTTATTGTCGGGATATTCCGAACAAATGATCCAGGCGATGCAGACATGCTTTGGGTCAAAGACAAAGAATAAAAAATTATGGCACTCGTAACACTTCGACAAGCACTTGATGAAGCAGCAAAAAAAGGCTATGCACTTGGTGGCTACAACGTCAACAATATGGAGCAAATCCAAGCCATTATGGAGG
>DATIGJ010000135.1:0-5921 GCA_035454765.1 Patescibacteria group bacterium | reverse complement strand
ATAATATTTTTTAGTGAGATATTCTCTGATTGCATTAGCGCTTTGTTGTGGATCTTTTGGCCAGAGAGAGAAATAGCCATTCGCGTTTGATTCATCTATACCAGCGCCACCAACAAGGAGATTATTTTTTATTGTCAGCATAAAACCGTATTGACTATATTCGCGGGGTAAATAGTAATCAGCTTCTTGTTTGATGAGTTCGTCTTTTTGTTCTTGTGATTCATTTTTGATAACACGCCCTTCGCAGATGCCAACAATTTTTGAAGCAATGGCGACGACACTTTTTTCTTCAAGTGGTGGTAAATAGCGATCGAGAATCTCAAAGAGATTTTCGTTTGGTTGAATTTTGTGAGTTTTATGTGCTGTTATATTCATAGATTATTCGTTGTGATTTTTTGTGATAATTCTTTGATTGTTTTTTTCAAAACCGGATGAGTGAAGTTCGGGTCGAGATCCATAAGTGGTTTTAATACAAATGGTCGTTCCTGGATACGGGGATGAGGAATTTGGACATGTTCTGTTTTAAAAATAAGGTCATCATAAAAAAGAATATCTATATCAATTTCACGTGGACCATTCCGAAACCTCTTTTTCCTGCCGATTTCTTTTTCAATATGTTTCACAAAAAGTATTAATTCCTGAGGTGAGAGAGTTGTTTCTCCACGAAGGGTGCTGTTCAGGAATGTATTTTGATTTTCGTAATACATTGGTTTTGTTTCGTAAAAGTTTGAGACAGTAATATTATGTATGTCTTTGCCTAAAAGAGTTATGGCATTATTCATGTTTGCTTTTTTGTTGCCAACATTTGATCCGAGTGCGAGAAATACGTTATGCATGCCTGGATTATACAGTGTTGTGGTTGTCTGTAGCAACACACTTGCCTTAAGAAGCATTTCTTCATATTCTTTTTCTACATCTGAATCAGCAAGAATTGCACCACCAGCACCGATTGAAATGGTATTTTTATGAAGAATGAGTGTTCTGATGACAATATTAAGAAGTGCTTTTTTATTAAGACTTAAAAATCCGATTGATCCTGAATAAATTCCGCGAGCTTTTTTTTCAAGATTGTCAATAATTTCCATGGTACGAATTTTTGGTGCTCCGGTCATCGATCCGCCTGGAAATGTTGCTTTGACAACATCAATTATTGATGAGTCCTTTTTGAGTTTGCCTATCACAGTTGAAACAAGTTGATGGACAGTTTGGTAGGTTTCAACCTTCATGAGTTTTGAAACTTTTACCGATCCAAATTCACAAATTTTTCCTAAGTCATTTCTGAGAAGATCCACAATCATTGCATTTTCCGACCAGTCTTTTTTACTTTCCAATAACTGTTTGATAAGTTCTCTATCGTCTTCAGGATATTCACCGCGTCGTACTGTTCCCTTAATTGGTTTGGTTTCAACAAATTGGTTATCAATTTTTAAAAATTCTTCTGGAGAGGATGAAAGGATAGCAAGGTCATTATATTTGATAAATGCTGAGTAGGGAGCAGGATTGGTTTTCCGAAGTTTATGATAGAGTTGTAATGGATCAATAGTACCTTTTGCATGGAATTGATTGGTAAGACAAATTTGATAGCTTTCGCCTTTCTGCAAATATTGTTTACATAGTTTAATCTCTTTAAGATATTGGTCATGATCACGATCAAGTTTAAAGTTTAATGATTTATTCTTCGAGTAAGGGCGAAAGCCCGCATCGAGAAGTTCTCGACTTCGCTCGAACAATAATTTATTTTGTGCATCTTTAAACCATCTCTCTGCATCGGTCTTTTTTTTAGCTAAACAAACTAAATAAACTTTTTTTTCTTTATGATCGAAAACGATGGTTTTTGTGGTATAAAACCACAGGCTGTCAGGATAAGGAGATTGATAAGCGTGTATTGATCCTGTCAATTTTTTTAATTCATAACCGAAGTAACCGACATAACCGCCAATAAAAGGAAAAGGCAGGCTATCAGATTCAATAATATTATCTTTTAGTTGTGTATCCAGGTAGTCAAAGATATTTTGTTTTATTTTTTTGATCGAACCATTTTTATTAACGTTTGTTATGTTTTCTTTCAGCAGATAGGTAATTATTGATTCTGGTATCCCCATATAGGAGAAACGGGCGGTTTCATTGGTTAAACTACTATCAAGCCAAAAATTTGACTTCTCATGACCAAACAAGAGAGTAAATATTTCTGCTGGATCGTGCCAAGTCATTTGTTTATAAAAAATTTCTATTTTTTTATTATTCGATAATTTCATTAGTTGTTTGTTTATATATTCTTGTTCTGCTTTTTCTAAAACATTTTTTATTTTTTCAAATAATGTGTTTGCAGTTTTAAGTTTTTTTCCATTCAGATATGTTACTTTTTGTATCCGAAGACTATTGGTGAGGATAATCGGTTGTCTTGTGTTTTCAGGAATGTTTTCTTCAATAATAGAGAAATTTTCTATAATGATTTTTCGCGCTATTCCTCGTAAACCATTCCCGTTAAGTGGGGAAGTAATAATGTCGCCGTTTTTGTTTACCGAAAAAATATTAGCAATGGTTGATTCGGTAAGTTTATTATTTTCCGTAAAGAGTGCATCATCTGCGTTATGTTCTTCAGCAAATTTTTTTGCTTTTTCATTCACGGAACGGTCGGTAGTTTTATAAATTTTTTTTTCGTCCCGAGTGTCAGGAATTGTCAAAAGTCTTATTGACGAAGATACTGGTAATGGGCGGAAAGTGCATATAAGTCTTCCTTTAGAAGTAATTTCTACACGAAGAGCGCAGTCAACGAGAGAGTTTTTTGTAATAAAGTTTTTTATTTTTTTTTCAAGACCTGAGGGTTGTTTTATCTGTAACGATTTTGCTTGTGAAAGAAGGCGATTTTCGTGTTCTTCAAGAAATATGGGTATGCCTTGTTTGACTTTTATTGTAGTGAAAACACCGCTTGTCATTTATTATTAATAATTGTCATAAATTCTTCACGTGTTGCGAGGTCGCTTCGAAAATTTCCAAGCACAGCTGATGTCACCATAACTGAATTTTGTTTTTCAACTCCCCGCATCATCATACAAAGATGTTGTGCTTCAATGACTACACCAACACCTCGCGGTTTGATTGCGTCTTGTATCTCTGTTGCGATATCTTGGGTAAGCCGCTCCTGTACTTGTAATTGTCTTGAAAATCGGTCAACAATGCGTGCGATTTTACTGATACCCACAATTTTGTTCTTCGCAATATAGCCGATATGACATTTACCAAAAAAGGGAAGTAAATGGTGTTCACAGAGACTATAGAGCTCAATGTTTTTGAGAATGACCATGTTATCAACAGTGTGGTTAAAAATAGCATTATTTAATGTTTCTTTTCGAGTAGTTTTATATCCTCGGGTTAATTCTCTATACATTTTTGCAACACGATGAGGTGTTTTTTTCAAGCCCTCACGGTTTGGATCTTCACCAAGTTGTATCAACAATTCTCTGACTAAGTTTTCTATTTTTGTATTATTCATTACTTCTTGTAATTTCTATCGCACTTGATTTGGCATTTGTAATTGCTCGTGGTTTTTCGATTTTTACAGTTACCTCTTGTACTCGTTTATCAGTAAGACAAATATTTGCAACAACCTGAGCAACTTTTTCAATTAGTTGATAAGCAGAATTGCCTACAGTTTTTTCTATTTCGATTGCTAAATCATGATAATTGACAGTATCATTTATGTCATCTGTTTTTCCTGATTTTTTTGTATTAACAGAAAGAGTTACAGAAATAATTAAATCCTGTTTTTGTTTTCTTTCATGTTCAAAGAGACCAACAATACATGGGACAATAAGCTGATCAATAAAAATTTTATCTGTTATTTTTCTCATAAAAATTTTTCAAGAACTGTCACGAATTTTTTTGTTGCTAACACATCGTGAGTTCTGATTATATCAACTCCTTGTTGAATCGCAATCGCAGTTTCTGCAAGTGATGGTTCGAGTCTCTCAGTTGGTTTTGTCTGTAATCCTATCTCTTTTTCTAAAATTATTCCCAAATGGCTTTTCCGAGACATACCGATGGCGAGTGGAAGATTGAGTATTTTAAAACGTTTCAGATTTTTGATAATCGTAATATTTTGTTCAACTGTTTTTCCAAAACCGATTCCTGGATCAAGAATAAGTTGTGTTTTTTTAATGCCGTATTTTTTGGCTATTGTAATTTGTTTAGAGAAGAATTGTGTGATATCTGAAATGATATCTTTATAACGAATGATTTTTTTTTGCATGGTTTTTGGTTTGCCCTTGATATGATAGATAATGACAGTTGCGTTATATTTGGCAACAATTTTTGCCAAGTTTTCATCAAAGGTAAAACCGCCGAGACTATTAATAACTGTACAACCATTTTTTATTGCTTCTTTAGCAACCTCATTTTTCCAGGTATCAATAGAAAGAACGGTTTTGGGAAATGCTGTTTTAATTTTTTTGATAACCGGAAGGACGCGCTGCAATTCTTCCGTTGCTGAAACTGTTTCTGCTCCCGGTCTCGTTGATTCTCCGCCAATATCTATAATATCTGCGCCTTCAGTGATTAGTTGTTTTGCGTGGAGAAAGGCTTTTTGTGTTGTAGCATAGTGACCCCCGTCTGAGAATGAATCAGGGGTTACATTGAGGATCCCCATGAGTTGAGTCTTTTTTGTATTCATTTTACACTGTCTTCTGTCAAAAACTCAGTGTAATCATAGCGAAAAACATGTTTTTTTTCAATGAGTAATATTTTTAATTATTTATTATTGATTTATTTGTTATTTCTATATAAATGGTTTTTATTTTTTGACGCGTATTATTATTGTAGGTTTCGGTGTTGCCAAAGTGTGAGAAATATGCTTTACTAAAATCATCTCTAACCTATGGAAAAGAAGCAAGAACCAAAGACTCCTGAGGTCTCTGAGAAAAAAAATACAGAAAAAAAGGAGGATGAATTGATGCATAGTTTTAGCGAAAAGATGCCTGTATCTGCTTCGCCTATGAAAGTTGTCGCTGTATTTGTCGTGGTTGCCTTTTTGGGGATTGGAACAGGTTTTGGGCTTTCGCAACTTGCGAAAGCAACCGGTACGCAGCTGATTCCTGTTGCAAGTGTAGATCCGACACTCACCGGCAAGACATTTGGTTCGGAAGATCTTGAAACTTTTAAAGACGTTGCCGAGGGAAAGCTCGAAGAAGGCGGCATTGAAGGCGAGGGACAATTTCACCTCGTTCGCCCGGGAGGAGAAAGCCAAAATGTCTATTTGACATCATCATTGGTAGATTTATCACAATTTGTTGGCCGCAAGATTAAAGTCTGGGGACAGACACAAGCTGCACAGCATGCTGGCTGGCTGATGGATGTGGGAAGAGTAGAAGTACAATAACATTTCTAAAGCCTAATAATCTATGATTCGTCTTGATAATGTATCAAAAAAATTTGGTGCTGGAGATATCGCTCTTGAGGATGTTACTTTCTCGATTGATCCAGGTGAATTTGCTTTTCTTGTAGGACCCTCAGGTTCAGGGAAAACGACACTGTTTCGTCTGTTAATCCGTGATACAAAGCCGACAACAGGATCAATTCACATTGGTGAATGGGATATTGTTCGTCTACCAGATCAACATGTGCCAACGCTTCGTAAAAAAATAGGTGTTGTGTTTCAAGATTTGAAATTATTAAAGGAACAAACCATTTTTGAAAATGTCCTTTTTCCTCTTGAAGTCGCCGGTGTTGATGAAAAACAAGCACATCTTCGAGTTGAAGAAATTTTACAGCAGGTCGGCATTAGACAGCATAAAGATAAGTTTCCTGTTCAGTTATCCGGTGGAGAGCTTCAGCGTGTTGCTATTGCTCGAGCTCTTGTTTTTTCTCCTGAGATTCTTTTGGCAGACGAACCGACAGGGAATTTGGATCAAGATACTACCTGGGAA
>DATIGJ010000134.1:0-3179 GCA_035454765.1 Patescibacteria group bacterium | reverse complement strand
CTGGTGATCGGGCTGTTCGTGATCATGACGGGTATTATTGGTTTATCGGACGGGCTGATGATGTGATCAATACGTCAGGAGAACGGGTCGGGCCGTTTGAAGTAGAAAGTGCACTTGTCGAATATCCTGATGTTGTTGAGGCAGGGGTTATCGGCAAACCGGATGCGGTTCGTGGCGAAATCATCAAAGCATTTGTTGTGGTAAAACCCGGTGTTGAACAAAATGATGAATTGATTGCAAAGTTACAAGCACATGTGAAGAAGCATTTGGCAGGACATGCGTATCCTCGAGAAATTGCATTTATTGATAAATTGCCAAAAACCCGTTCCGGCAAAATCATGCGAAGAGTGTTGAAAGCAAAAGAACTCGGTTTACCGGTCGGAGACACCTCAACCCTTGAAGATTATTAACCTGCTATACTTACCTCATGGATTGGATAGTCTTCTCAGTCAGTAGTGTTTTTTTATTTTCACTCGCAAGTATCCTCAGAAGAGTTGTCATGAAAGATGATAAAACCGACGCGATTGCCTCATCAATAGTTTTTCAATTTCTCGGAGCTGTTTTTATCGGCATGTTTGCTTTTTCACAGGGGTTTGTTCTTCCTCAACTCACCGGATATTATCTGAATTATCTTTTTGTTGGCGTTTTCTGGGGACTTGCAACATTTTTTCAGTTTAAAGCATATCATTATTTAGAAGCATCGGAAGCAATCATTATCAGTACTTTGGAAGCAGTTGTTATTATTATTGCGGCAAAGATTTTTCTCAGTGAAATTTTTACCTTACCGATGGTCATTGGTACACTGCTTGTTTTGGCAGGAGTCATCATCGTTACCAAAACAAAGCATAAAATGCAGTTTAATCGGGGTGTGTTGTATGCGTTGGGTTTTTGTTTATTTGCAGGACTGGGAGCAGTAAATGATACGTATATGGTGAAAAGCGTTGATGCAATGTCGTATCTCTCGATTGGATTTTTGTTACCGGCTCTTTTTTTGATGATTATTCAACCAAAAGCGATCATTCACATTAAAGCATTATTACCACTACAGTCTTTCAGAAAAATTGTTCTCTTAACACTATTTTATTCACTCGGAGCAATTCTTTTTGTTTTTGCAATTTTGCATGGCGCACAAGTATCACAACTTGGCGTGATCGCGAATTCATCAGTAATTCTTACAGTTCTTCTTGCGACACTTTTTCTTGGTGAACGAGATAATCTTCTTCGAAAATGTCTGGCAACAATTCTTGTTTTTGTCGGCGTGATACTCCTTCGTTAATTAGTGGAAAAACTGCTATAATAGCCTCATGGCACGGAAAAAGTTGAGTGAATATACTGCAAAGAAGCTTCTGTATCATGAATTAGGCCTTCCCTACGCAGGTTTGTCAGTGTCTTCAGAAGACGAAAAACAGCATCTTAACCTAGATAACGCAAAGAAATATGTGATCAAAGTTGATGAAGGAGTAAAGAAGCGTATGAAGAATGGACTGGTTGCTCTCAATAAATCTCCTCAAGAAATACCAAGTGTGCTCTCTGATTTTGTAAAGAAGGGTTATACGCATGCAATTATCGAACCGTTTTTCAGTCATGAACAGTCCGCTGAGAAATATCTTTCTTTTGAACGGACACGGGAAGGAATTGTTGTTCTGTATTCAGAAAAAGGTGGGATTGATATTGAGGATAATCAGGAAAGTATCAAACGTTTTCTTGTTTCAGATAATGATACAGAAATACAGACAGGTAATACCTCTGTTGATAAAATTGTTAAAAAAATACTCCCTCTTTTTGACAAATACTTTTTTTCATTTCTCGAAATCAATCCTCTTGTCATTGAAACAGAGAGATATTATTTTCTTGACGTTGCTGCACAAGTTGATAGTTCGGGAGCATTTTTTGTGGAAGATGCTTGGACAACCGAAGATTTTCGGGAAGGACAAATCAGCAAAAAAACTGAAGAAGAAAAAGAAATTGATTTACTTTCTCAAAAGAGCCGTTCGTCATTTAAACTGAATGTACTGAATGCTGACGGCTCTGTCTTTATGCTTCTCTCAGGTGGTGGTGCAAGTATTGTCCTTGCTGATGAAGTAGATACTAAAGGATTTGGCGCGGAACTCGCCAATTATGGTGAATATAGCGGTAATCCAAAAGCAGAAGAAGTGTACCTTTATACTAATACGATTCTTTCATTATTGTTGCGTTCAAAAGCGAAGAAAAAAGTATTGATTATTGCAGGAGGCGTTGCCAATTTTACTGATATCCGTATCACGTTTTCCGGAATTATTAAAGCACTTGATGAACAGAAAGAAGCATTGCAAAAACAAGGAGTGAAAGTCTTTGTCCGTCGGGGAGGGCCACATCAAGTTGAAGGACTGGCAATGATGGAACAGTTTTTGACAGATAATCAGTTGTATGGATTTGTCAGTGATCAAACAACATCACTGCCGGATATTGTCGGAAAGGCGGTAACTTATGTTAAACATTAATACATTGCGATCTGTAACACATGGGATTCTGACCATTGGAAGTGACCCGGGAATTATTCAATCAATTATTGATTTTGATTTTTTGGCAGGGAAGAAATCACCAAGTATTAAAGCGATTTTTGCAACGGGAAGAAATGTCGAGCGATATTTCTTCGGACAAAAAGAAATTTTGATTCCGGTTTTTTCATCACTTGAAGCGATTCCGACAACCCTTCGAAAACAGCTCACGTTTTTTCTTAATCTGTCATCAGGAAGACGCGTTTTTTCTTTATCAGCAGAAGTGATACGAACGTTTCCTGATATTTTGGGTGGTGTTGTCTTTGCAGAGCAGGTTCCGGAACAACATGCACTCGCACTTGGTACAGTCGCAAAAGAAACAAAGAAATTGTTGATTGGTCCTGCAAGTATTGGGCTCCTTCTTCCGGGGCATCTCAAACTCGGAGCAATCGGTGGCGTGGATGTGAAGCAGCTCGTTGATGCGCATTTGTTTACGAAAGGATCGGTTGCAGTGCTCTCTGCATCCGGCGGAATGACGAATGAAATTTTGACAACAGTCATTTCTTCAGGAAAACGAATTTCATTTTCTTTATCATTTGGTGGTGAGCGTTTTCCACTGACATCTCCCAAAGAGGCATTTTTACTTGCAGAAAATGATCCGGAGACAGAAACGATTGTTTATTTTGGAGAGTTGGGAGGAAC
>DATIGJ010000133.1:0-4961 GCA_035454765.1 Patescibacteria group bacterium | reverse complement strand
CGGGAGGCATCATTTTAAGAAATTCCCGATATTTACTCAGTGATAATGTGTCTAAATAATTTTTTGGTAGTTTCATATGCCTGTTTTTGCTGTACCAATTTCCTGGTTTTCTTCGTTTCCGGTCGTTGATGGATTCTCAGTCAGTTTTGTTTTCCTTTCGGCTGAAAGTCCGACAATCACAACTCCTCCTGATGTTTTATTTTCGACACGGTTCACGGTGAGACCTGTTATCTCAGGATGTTGTTTTAGCTCATCAGTGAATTGTGCGAGGAGTCTGGCTGAGGGAGCTTGTATCTCAATATCAATTCCATCATTTTTCACAAGCAGGGTTCTAAAGGTAACTTTATTGGATCCTATTGCTAAAATATCTTTGGTTAGGGTAATTGTGTTACTTTTTGTTGCATCGTATTCTTTCGCAAACGTAAGCCGTGATTGAATATTACGGAAGAGTTTTTCATTTGTCTCAAATCCTTTTACGATAGCGCTTTCAATTTTGATATTGTCATGAAGATCAATGATCTGTCTGTCCAAGGTGAATCTGTAGACGAATACGGTAAGTGCAAGTGTTTCAGTAATGATAATGAGTAAACGGCCGACACTCAGAGCCCAACTTAAAAATTGATCAATCAGTCCGTCGCCTTTGTTTGGCAGAAGGTTGATGGTACGTTTTTTAATTGTTTTCTTTTGCGCCATAGCCATAAAGCCGTGCTGTTGCCGGCTTATATCCAGTGTAATTAAAAGTAGTATAAGTATCAAGCAACAATTCAATAATTAGCCATCTTTTTTTCTCAAAATAGATGTGGTATACTTTTAAGTAATCTCAACATTCAAATTGCAAGTGTCAAATCTCTTTTGATCTTTGCTTTTTGATTTTTTATTTTTTATTATGGCTGACGCAAAATCACGACTTTATCCACTTGATCGCATCCGAAATATCGGTATTATCGCGCATATTGATGCGGGAAAAACCACGACAACCGAACGTATCCTTTTTTATACAGGGCGCACATACAAAATTGGAGACATTGATGAAGGAAATACCCAAATGGACTGGATGGCACAGGAAAAAGAGCGTGGTATCACCATTGTGTCTGCTGCGACAACTGCATTCTGGACACCAAAATTTGATGACAGTCTTTTCAAAGGGATTGAACACCGTTTCAATATTATTGATACTCCTGGCCACGTTGACTTTACGGCTGAAGTTGAGCGTTCACTTCGTGTCCTTGATGGCGGTATTACGGTTCTTGACGCTGAAGAAGGCGTGCAATCACAGTCTGAAACCGTCTGGAGACAGGCTGATAAATATAAAGTACCGCGCATTTGTTTTGTTAATAAGATGGACAAACTCGGTGCTGATTTTCTTAATTGTGTGCAAACGATTGAAAATAGACTTGGTGCAAATCCTGCAATTATGGTATTGCCGATCGGTGCTGAAAATCTCTACAAAGGAAATGTTGATCTTTTAACGAGGCAGTCAATTGTGTGGGGATCAGATGAACTCGGGGCAAAATTTGAAGTTAGTGATGAAGTCCCTGAAGATATGAAGGCGCAGGTTGAGGAATACCGCAATAAATTGATTGAAAAGATTTGTGAGACAGACGATGCACTTCTTGAGCGCTATCTTGGTGGTGAAGAGCCAACGGTTGAAGAGCTCAAAAAAGCACTTCGTGCAGCAGTAATTGCGTATAAACTTGTTCCAATTTATGCAGGTACGTCACTTCGCAACAAAGGTGTTCAACCACTGCTTGATGCGGTTGTTGATTACCTCCCATCTCCTGTCGATTTGGGTGAAGTTAAAGGTGTTAATCCAAAAACAGATGCGGAAGAGATACGAAAGCTCGTTCCTGAAGAAGCATTCTCTGGTCTCGCATTTAAAATCCAAAACGACCCACACGTTGGAAAAATCACTTATTTCCGCGTATATTCAGGAAAGCTTGATTCAGGATCATATGTATATAATGCGAATAAAAATGTCAAAGAACGTGTCGGCCGATTGCTTTTGATGCATGCGAATGATCGTGAAGAAATACAGGAATCATATGCAGGAGAAATTGTTGCGATTGTTGGTCTTAAAGATACAATTACAGGAGACACTCTTTGTGATGAAGCAAAGCCTATTATTCTTGAGCAAATCACCTTCCCAGAGCCAGTTATTTCACTTGCGATTGAACCAAAAACAAAGTCAGATCAAGAAAAACTCGGGTACTCAATGAAGAGGCTTCAAGAAGAAGATCCAACGTTTCAAGTCAAGACCAATCACGAAACAGGACAGACAATCATTTCAGGTATTGGAGAACTCCAGCTTGAAATTATGGTTGATCGTATGAAACGTGAATTCTCTGTTGAAGCCAATGTCGGAGCACCACAAGTTGCGTATAAAGAAGCTATTGAAGGTACAGCAGAAGCGGAAGGAAAATACATTCGTCAGTCCGGAGGTCGTGGTCAATATGGTCACTGTTTCCTCCGTGTGGAACCAAAAGCTCGTGGTGAAGGAAATGAATTCGTCAACGCGATCAAGGGTGGTGCGATTCCAGCTGAATTTGTGAAAGCTGTTGAAAAAGGCGTTAAGGAAGGGCTTGATAACGGTATTCTTCTTGGGTATCCGATGATTGATGTCAAAGTAACCTGTTATGACGGATCCTATCATGATGTTGATTCAAATGAAGTTGCCTTTAAGATTGCTGCAAGTCAGGCACTTCAGGCATCAACAAAAAAAGCTGGTATTACACTTCTTGAGCCAATCATGAAGGTTGAAGTGACCACGCCATCTGAGTTTATGGGTGAAGTTATTGGTGATCTTTCATCAAAGCGTGCACAGATTTCAGGAACCGAGGAGCGCAACATGGCGACAATTATTCTTGCGATGGTACCGCTTGCGGAGCTCTCAGGTTATGCAACACAGCTTCGAAGTATGACCCAGGGTCGCGCAAGCTATTATATGGAACCATCTCATTATGAAATCGTCCCACGAAATATTCTTGATGCTATGGTATCCAAATCCACCTTCACCGGACGAGTTGAATAAACGTCCCAGAATAGTTGATACCACCACCAAAAAGACCTATAATGCGAGTCATGCGTAATTTAAGAGAATTATTACATCTTCCAGCTCGTCGTGAGGGCAAAGCAGCGAATACGTCTTACTTTGATGAGAATGTTAGTCGTAGACTTAACCAACGGATTGATGATCTTGTTGCTCAACTTCCTTCCGCAGATCGTGTTCGTCACCAATCTGGTGCAGGACGATGGGAATTTAGAGGAAGAAAAAGCATAGTGAGAAGATCACCTCAAACGTATCTATTGACTGTAAAAAATGATGGACGGGGAAGTTCAGCTATACGTACCGAAACAATTCAAATGGTTGTAAACGACGAACCACAAGTTTCCTATCAAAGAAGAACAAGTCTCGGAGATAGGGGCGTTTTATCTATAGAGGCGAAAGAGTTGATCGGTAGAAAAAGATCAGTACATATGTCAATTTATGCAGACAAGAGTACTCATATAACTTATACAGGTCCAGATGTTGAATTTACTGTGGATACTGCTCCAAGGCTTACGGCTCATCAGTTATATCTCCATTTTCGAGATCACACCGCTCCTGCAGAACCGTCAGGATGGGAAAGAGTTAGACAAAGAGGTGCTCCAAAGCTTTTATCAGTAACCGAAGCACATAAGCAAGCTGTCCTGTCTGTAGTTAATCTCGGAATAAGAAGAGGACGTGTCTCTGTACGATCAGTTTCCGCTGCTGCATAACCCTCCTCAATAGAGTGTAGATAATAGGGTATAATGTGAGCATGAAGAAAGCAGTCGTTTTCTTGCTAGTTCTCGTCGTTCTTTTTTCCATTGGTTTTTTCTTTTTCCGGTTTGCGACCAATAAAGTTAAGAGTGATCTTGCCTTACCAATCCCTTATCCAAGCATTACCACAGCGCCGACGCCTGTGCCTATTGATGATAGTAATGCAAAAGAATATCAGTCATTATTTGTTCCCTATTGGGGTTTGGAAAAACGTATTGAGAAACCGGATCAATACAATTCTTACTTGTATTTTGGTGTTGCTCCGACACAAAACGGTTTGAATACAAAAGAAACAGGATACACTAGAATTGATGCGTTTTTTTCTCTCGTTCCGTCAGAATCTGAGAAAGTGCTTGTTATCCGTATGATTGAATCAGATACGAACTTTGCCGTTTTGAAGGATGTTACAAAGCAAAATAAAGTCATCACCGAATCGGTTTTACTCGCAAAAGCAAAAGGATTTGACGGAATCGTGTTGGATCTTGAAGTTTCGGCAATTCCTTTTGATTCCCTAGTAAAACAGATTTCTGCTTTTTCAAATAATTTTTCTCAGGAAGTAAGGAAACAGCAGTTATCGTATGGACTTGCTATTTATGGGGATGTCTTTTATCGGATTCGTCCCTTTGATGTGAAGGAGTTGTCCAAGAATGCCGATACTCTTTATATAATGGCGTATGATTTTAGTAAGGCAAAAGGGAACCCCGGACCAAATTTTCCCCTGAACGGTGAAGAACTCTATGGCTACGATTACAAACAAATGGCAAGTGATTTTCTTGCTGTTGTTCCAACGCATAAAGTGACAGTGGTTTTTGGATTATTTGGATATGATTGGCGGGTGAATACAAAAGGAAATTCGATACAACAAGGAAAAGCGATAACCTCAGCGGAGGTTGAGGCGGATTTTATTGTAGATTGTAAGCAGCGAAGTTGTTCCTTTAGCCGTGAACAGCAATCATTTGAAATAGAGGTGAACTATACTGGCAAAGACGGGAGTAAACACAGTATTTGGTTTGAAGACGAAGATTCTGTTGCAGCCAAGAAAGCATATCTTAAATCTCGTGGTATTAATTCATTCAGTTATTGGGCACACTCGTATTTTTAGCCTTGTTTTTTTGTCAGGTTTCGGTCATGACTCTAGGAGAAAATATGTTATAATCATCTG
>DATIGJ010000132.1:0-6226 GCA_035454765.1 Patescibacteria group bacterium | reverse complement strand
ACAAAACGGAATCATGACCTGCAGATTATGCAGTCCCATCTGATAACGGACAATCTTTATTGCTTCACATTCGAGAGCAAATGCTTCACTAAATTCAGGGTCCGTATAGCGACTGGCACCCCGCCAGCCAATCATTGGATTCTCCTCATTTGGTTCAAATAATTTACCACCAATAAGTCCAGCATATTCATTGGACTTAAAATCGCTAAAGCGAAGTAACACTTCGTGCGGATAAAATGCGGCAGCAACAATCGCAATACCATACGCCAACTTCTCAACATAATATCTGACTTTATCAGGATACCCCGCTGTTAACTCATCAATCTTTTTTTTGACATCCTGATCTTCTAGTGAATCGTATTGCAGGAGAGCGTTTGGATGAATTTTAATAAAATTGGATATAATAAATTCTTCACGAGCGAGCCCTACACCTTTGTTGGGAATAAATGAATACGTAAACGCGAGTTCCGGATCAGCGACAATCATCTTGAGAGGCGTCTTTGGTAAATGAAAATCAGTCAAATCCGTTGTATCCACTTTAAATGGCAATAATCCTTCATAGACTTTTCCGACTTCTCCTTCGGCACATGAAACAGTAATCTCCTTCCCTGTTTGAATCACTTGTGTCGCATTCCCTGTACCGACAACAGCCGGAATCCCAAGTTCTCGAGAAACAATCGCTGCATGAGATGTCCGTCCTCCTGCATTGGTAACAATCGCCGATGCCATTTTCATGATCGGCTCCCAATCAGGATCAGTTATCTCCGCAACCAAAATTTCACCCTGCTGAAATTCACTAAGTTGTCCAGGTTCTTTAATAAATCGTGCTTTACCGTTCCCGATCTTCCGGCCAACTGCAGCACCCTGTACCAAGACATTCCCGTGCTGTTCGAGCACATACTCTTCAAGCATCATCATGTTTTTTCGAGCCTGCACCGTTTCGGGTCGAGCCTGCACAATATAGAGCTGATTCTCCTGCCCATCATACGCCCACTCAATATCCATGGGCTTTTGGTAATGCTCCTCAATCATCATCCCCCAGCGAGAGAGCCTGAGGATTAAATCATCAGAAAGTACAAATTTGTGACGATCTTCATCTGATACAGGAAGCTCTTTTGTCGGATTTGTTCCTTCTGTCGCGTATACCAATTTTTTCTCCTTACTACCAAGTTGTTTACTAATAATTGAAGCAAAACCCTTCTGCAGTGTTGGTTTAAATACCATAAATTCATCCGGCGTCACAATTCCTTTGACCACAAATTCTCCCAATCCCCAGGAGCCGTTGATCAGGATAACATCGCGAAAACCGCTATCGCTATCGAGTGTGAACATCACACCGCTTGCTCCTCGATCCGAGCGCGCCATTTTTTGAACCGCCACCGAGAGCGCTACTTTAAATTGATCAAAATGTTGATCAACACGATACGAAATTGCACGATTCGTAAACAATGAAGAAAATGCTTTTTTGATCGCGATAAGAAGCGCCTCATCGCCTTTGATATTTAAATATGATTCCTGTTGTCCAGCAAATGACGCATCAGGCAAATCTTCAGCAGTAGCGCTGGATCGGACTGCAACATCTACCAAATCGGAACTTTGTAATTTTTCTCCCAACGTTTTGTATGCTTTTTTGACGGCATCTGATAATTCCTGTGGAAACGGTGCACCAAGAATCATTTCTCTGATTTTGCCGCCGACTTCTTCAAGTTGTTTGAGATTTTTCGTATCTAAATTGGCAAGCGCTTCGCTAATTTTTGCATCAAGTTCATTCTTTTCAATAAAATACCGGTAAGCATACGCTGTAACAGCAAAACCAAATGGTACCTGAATTTTTTCGTCGGGGAAAAGCGAACTTGAGGTCTTCGTCAAATTTTGATACATCTCGCCGAGATTGGCATTTTTACCACCAACAAGAGGAATATCATCACGACCAACTTCATCAAACCAGAGAATAAATTGTTGGGACTTATCGAGGGCAGGATTCATGTATTACTTTTTAGTTTATTAATAATTACAGACAATGTAAAGATACTAAGCATGACTAACTGACAGGTAATACAAATCGGACAAATTACTTTAAGAATAACAAGCTCAACGTACGCGATATAGAAACAAAAGGCAAGACCAAAGGAAGCCATACCAAGAAGCAATCTTTTCTTGTGAAATATTGCCGCAAAGAAAATAATGAGGTATCCGATCAAACCATAGAGAGGAGTTGGTATCCCAAGTGTTTTCGCAACGGCACCGGAAATGATTGCTTCACAATTAATTGTCGCATTGATATTGCAGGGCTGAAAGGTTGGCTGAAAGATCTGTTGCCACAAGAGATAGATTGCGAGAATAATACCAACAAGCGACAATGCCTTTATAGCAAAATACAGTTTCATCTTCATATATTTCCTCACAAATGACGAATCACGTCAACCGGTAAATGATCCTGATCAACATCAGAATATTCATCAAGCTCTGTTTCCTCTACAGCAAAACGAATCACATGTCCTGTTGTTGCAACAATCCGCTCATCTGCAAACCAAACAACATGACAAAAACTGCAACGTTTTGCGAGTTTTGCGATCTTACGAAATTTGATCGTTTCCAATATCCCTTCCTCACAACGTGGACATTTCACAAAATTATCTTCCTCCTCTCATCAACTGCTTGTCTCATATCTCCATAAAATACATACTCTGTTGCAATGGAAAGCAAAATAATTGCTAGAATAACACTCGCCCATAATAAGGGAATATTCTCCGCATAACCGAAGACAAACGGTGCAAAAAGAACCGCAATTCCGATGATACCTGTCAACCAGTACATATGCTATCTCACCTCCTTAGCTTTTATACTAAATTAAAAAAAGGAAAAATGATGTGATGTAGATCAACGCGTTAGAGTGCTGCTTCAAGTTTTGTGAGGTCGGGAATCGTAATAATCCCCTGCGAAAATTCTGCGAGTCCCCGCTCTTTGAGCTGCTTGAGTTCGCGACTAATGGTTTCCCTTGTCAATCCTGCCTGACTCGCTAGGTCTTTTTCCGAAATAACAATCTCGATTTTTGCATTGCTCTTCCTCCCAAAACGTTTCGCATAGATAAGAAGTTCCGTAATCAATCGCTGTTTCGCATTTCCTGCCATCAAATAGGCCATTCGCAGCAGTAATCCATCTGTTCCAAGAAAAACACGGCGAAGCAAATCATACAACACATCAGGCTGTTTTTTAACGAAATCAAGTACGACATCGGCGGGTGCCTGATATACCTCCACTGCCAACTCTGCCTCAAATGAAAATGTTGTCGGCACTTTGTTTATCGCAAACGACATGGGGAAAAATGCGCCAGGTTTGAAACTATTGACGACGACTTCTTCGCCTTTCTGTGAAAGAAAGTATTCCTTAACAACACCTTTTGTCAGATAAAAAATGCTTTGGGGAATGTCCTGAGCATAAATGATGATCTCATTTTTTTTATATGCTTTTTTTGGAAACGTTTGAAAAAATGAGTGAACTTTCTCTTGAACCGATTTTTCCACATTGCTATTGTAGCATACGATTTTTAACCTGACATGCTTAAATTCCAAACCCGAATTTTTCACTCTCAATGAGCACCTTTTTGAGCATAACTAAATCAATATCGGCAATTTTTTTGAACCGAATACAGCTCCTGCCAATACTTGCTTTTGGGAAATCCTTTTTATATTTTTCAGGGATATACTGCTTCCCATCAACAGCGCAGACATATACTGAAATATAATTTTTTTGCGAAGCAAGAAGAATTTTTGCCCACTCTCCTTCGCGTCCACTTGCAGATTTGTAGTGAAACGATCCATACCCGATCATTCCTGAAATAATAAATGGCTTTTGTTTTGGTACTGTTTTTTGAATAAACGTATGTAGCTGCTGTATCTCACTTCTTCGCGGTTCTGCGATAAGAGCAATATATTCGTCAGGTGTCTTTGCAGTAGTTGATTTAAACATGTTCATATCTTTATAATTTCTCAGGATTTACACGCAAAACCTTGTCATCGTTTTCTTTCGGAGTTCCCCTTCCGTCCCGATTACTTGTGGTAATATACAACATCTTATCAGGACCAACAACCACATCTCTGATACGCCCCAACTCTCCATCAAAATGTTTCTTCAATGAAGAAACAGTATCTCCTTGTAAAACAACCTCATACAATCCCTGACCGCGAAGACCAACAAAAAATAATTTTCCGTCCAAGTACGCAAGCCCTCCTGGAGCCCATGTCGTTGAAGAACCTGAATGCAACACAGGCGTCACCATACCCTGTCGCGTTTCATCACCTTGGATAATATCCCAACCGTAATTTTTACCTGATTCAATCTTATTTAACTCGTCAAGCCCTGATTGGATTCCTGATCGCCCATGTTCTGTTGACCATAACTGCCCCTGGCTATCCCAGGCAATCCCTTGAGGATTGCGGTGACCATACGAATACACACGTGTTCCAAAAGGATTACCAGGAACAGGTGATCCGTCATCGGTCACACGAAGAATCTTTCCTGCAAGTGATGATGTTGTTTGTGATAACGAAGGATCTTGTGAATCCCCTGTGGTGATATACAAAAAGCCATCCGATCCAAAGGCTATCCGTCCACCATTATGATTAGACGCACCCGGAATTGCATCAACAATAACAGTTCTATTACTGAGCGTATTATTTGCAAATGTAAAGCGAACTACCCGATTCTGTGTGTTATTATTCGTACTGTTATACGTATAATACAGATAAATAAAATGATTTGAGGCAAAATCCGGATGCACAGCTATACCCAACAGTCCGCCTTCGCCGATTTCTTTCACGTCTGAGATTGTCGCGATAGGCTCTGCACGAAGAGTTCCATTCGCATCAATAAAACGAACCCGTCCGGCACGCTCAGTAACAAGCATACTGGTATCGGGAAGAAACGCGATCGCCCAGGGTGTGTCTAAATTCTCTGCAACAACAGAAATACGCGCAGCATCTTCTACTACCGCTGTTTGTGTTTCATTCTCTGTGGACTGTGTTGGAGAAAGCGAAGCTTTAGGAAGATCAACTGTTTTTACCTGCTGACCTAAAAACAATGAATAGCCGGCAAGAAGAAAAAAAAGCGCGATGAGAGTTCCTATCACCCACTTATTCATAGGCATAGTATACACCATTTTTTCAAATAATTTTATACCCTTCTCCGTTGTGGATCTTGCGGTAGTCTTTGTCCTCGTAAACCGTGTCTAAAAAAATCTCCGATAATTTCTCCTTTATATTCTCGAGAACGACCTTGTGGCAAACCTGTAACAGCTACAACCGTTGCACCGTAGAGATTATTACCTTCTCGCCTCACATGCGCATGTGCCTCTTCTGGCGTCATATTCATGATTTGCATACGAACTCGCGGTTCAAGTGCTCTCGCCTGAGATTCTAACCTAACCACTGAACCATCAACAACCAAATTTCCGAGGAAAACAAAAAATTGACTTGTATCAGGCATACGTCTGAATCCGCCACCTGTAGGAAAGGTGCCCACGCTAATAGCACCAGGGAAACTGACAGGATCTAAAGCTCGGGATAATCCCAATGATACCTGTCTCACCGATGGATCAGTAATATCATTTACACCCAAGGCACGAGCAATGCTCTTATGAAGTTCTTGCTTACGCCTTGCTGTTCTTTCCGCTGTTCTCTCTGATCCATCTTTTCCGCCTCTTCGTGATCGTCTATGTCTCCACCTTTCTGTCATAAATAATCTAGATCAAAGTATACAGAGGTTTCTTTTCTACTGTCAATAGTCAGCTTTTTGTCAGGAAATGTTTTCGAAAAGAGGTATAATGTGAGAATTCATGCAAGATAAGCATCTTCAACAACTTGCCAAACTCATCCGCTATTTCATTCTTCTTGGCACGACGAAAGCTGCATCCGGACACCCCACTTCATCACTTTCTGCTGTTGAACTCATGACCGAATTATTTTTTGATGGATTTCTCAAATATGATCTCAACAATCCTGAATATCCAAACAACGATCGCTTAATCTTTTCAAAAGGTCATGCATCTCCTCTGTTTTATGCACTCTATGGAGCAGCAGGAGCGGTAACTGAAGAAGAAATCGCAACACTTCGAAAATTCGGAAGTCGTCTTGAAGGACATCCGACATTGAAATTCCCCTTTACAGAAGTGCCAACGGGATCACTTGGACAAGGACTTTCTGTAGGAGTCGGCATGGCAATCAACGCA
>DATIGJ010000131.1:0-3006 GCA_035454765.1 Patescibacteria group bacterium | reverse complement strand
GGACACAATTCTTGTGTCAAAATAATATCTGGCTCAAGTTTTGCTAACAACGTACGATCAATATGAAACACACTCCGTCCCAAATGTTTTGCAGTTTTTACCTGTTTATCAATTTCTAGACTTGAAAGATTCCTCGGAAGCGTTGTTGTTGAAATTTTCGGCAAAAACAAAACAGATTCCGGAAAATTACTGTCGTCTGAAATACCAACCAATGATTGTTCTAAATCAAGTAAACACACCATTTCCGTCGCTGCAGGTAATAACGAAACTATTTTTTGAGACATACTTTATATGTTTCTCGAAGTTAAAAACGCAATAAATGTTTCGAGAAGTTGTTGTTGTTCTCTTTTTTTTGTTATTGAAGTAATCATTCCTTCTGCTTTTTTTGCATGATGCAGGATTTTTTGTGTGACTAAATCACGAGCACCTGTTGCGAGAAAAATATCTTGGATCGTTTGTTGCTGTTTTTTTGAAATGGTTCCATTACCATACGTATTCATCAAAAACGTTTTTTGTTCATCTGTTGCATTCATAAAAGCATTAATAAATAGCAAGGTATTTTTTCCTTCTTCAATATCTGAACTCGTTGATTTCCCAAGAATATTTTCATCACCAAAAATTCCTAACAAATCATCCTGCAACTGAAATGCAATCCCTAAATGCTCACCAAACGATGTTAATCTCTCAATGGATCTTTTCCCCGCACCAGCAAGGAGTGCACCAATGACAAGCGGCCCCACTAAAGTGTAATATGCTGTCTTATATTGAGCAATCTTCAATACATCTTTTTCTGAAAACGCAGCAAGCTTATGTGCCAATGCGATATCCAACATTTGTCCGTTAATCGTCTGCAAAATAATCTCGAAAAAAAAAGAAAGGACCGTTGCTTTTCTTTTTTCAGGAATTCGACTACGATTTAACATATCAATCGCCAGAAAAAAACCCGCATCACCAAGCGATATCGCCTGAGACATACCATAATGATTTCCTCCTAATGCCCGATACAGGGTTGGCCTGCCACGCCGTGTTGCGCTCTTATCCATGATATCATCATGAATAAGTAATGCCGTATGCATAATTTCATATCCAGCTGACACTTTATAAAGGTCTTTCATTTGTTGTTGCGAGACTAGTTCATAACCCAAGCATACCAACGCACCTCTGATATGTTTACCTTCTTTGTTGCTGTTGACCAACAATTTTGTGAGTCTTTTTAGATGCGAACTCTGACGATCTGTTTTCTTTTTCCATGTAGTAAGGGCCAATTCCACTTCATCATGAATATTTTTTTTCTTTGATAAAAGATAGTCGGTAAAATTCATATTATTTATTGTGATAACTCTTCAAAAATGCTCTCGTCTTATTTCGTTCTTCAAGGGCAGTTGTCGCTGCTTGCTCATAAACAGCAACCATTTCTTCGAGATATGTTTTGTCCTGAATGATTGACGATTGTTGTAAAGCACGCCGGGCTTTCTTTACGTGATCATAAATCAAATGACAAACTTCTTCAATAACCTCTCCCCAAAAAAGTTGTCTGAGTGCAGAAAAAGTTTGTTTCTTTTTTTCACTCGCTTTTTTTAACAAAAGCGCAACGACAGGGGTAATCTGTTCCTTTTTTAAATCAACAAACACATCATGGGCATCATCGTTGAGTTGTTTTGCAATTAAAAAATGTATAAAAAAGGTTTTAATATACTGATATTCCTTATTCTCTTTTGTTATTCCCAATAAAATAAGTATCGCCAAGGGACCAACGATATGTCCAAATGATTTTTCTGCGAGTTTAACAGAAGGGAATCGTTTAGGTATATGATACCGATCACGACAATGTGTAATCTCCCACGCATTTGCAGCATCAACAATATCAAACGCTGAAAAAAAAAGTTGCTGAATTTCTTTATTGTCAAAGGAAGAAATTACATCAATCGCTGCGCGAAGCGAAAATGTCGCGATTGATAAAAGAACAGGATTACCTTCTCCATCAAGAAAATCATCGTAGATAGTATAAGCAATCCAACCAAAGATGTTGATCATACCGAGCTTTTCCAAAACAAGTGGTGGTATTTTTTCTTTTTCTATTCCAAGAGTTTGATAAAACAGATACGGAAAAAGGGGAATATGTTTTTTCGTATCTCGCGCAATAATTGTATCAAGTATGTGTAAACTGTGTTTTTTTGTAAGACGATCTTTGTTTGAAAAAAACACTGATACAGAACCGACAATCTCATCATAGTATTTTTTTTCTTCTTTTTTGTTATTTGTTCCGTGTTCCTCATATATCTTCTGCCGCTTTTGATACTCGTATAATGCACGCAAACAAAAAACAGTTGTTAACGCAGAAGACCCAGCAAAATATTTTTTCCCATCACGACTTGGATCAATACAAAATCCATAGGCATCCCATGAATCTTTTTTTCGTGTTTGTAGTAAATAGGCAATATCCTTTTTCAGATTGTTGTTTTCCACTCCAAGATGAAAAAACGTCAGGATGCCCATTGCTGCATCAAGAGGATTTTTCCACTGGCCACCTTTTGTTCTCTCGTTATGAAGCATGTGAACAATTTTTTCTTTTAATTTTCCATTATAAAATCGAGATAAAAAATACAACGGTTGCACGCATGAAGGATAATAAGATGAAATAACGGATCCGGTTTTTAACTGACGATCAAAATATTTGGTGAGATTCGGAACTGTAATATCATGGAGTGACAAAAAATAGGCAATATTTGCATTAACTGCAAAGTCCACATCCCTCCACACAGGAGCAGATTTTTTCCCCACCAACCATGTCCGATATGGTCCTCCCTCTTTTTTTTCATTCATTGTTAACATATCCACAACATGTGCAAAAACTTCCGGTGTAATTATGCTTTTATCAAAATTCGATAATGCAGCAAGCGAACAAAAGGTTGCATCAAGATCATCTGGAAATGTATTTACTTTTGCATCCTTTTCTTCACGAGTAACATAATTCCAGGACCATCGATCATTTCTTTGAGATAATAA
>DATIGJ010000130.1:0-3129 GCA_035454765.1 Patescibacteria group bacterium | reverse complement strand
TATAGAAATGATTACACCAATTCGCGGGATGAAAGAGCAGTTGATACATCTGCAAAATGCCGATTGTACGTTGGGAATTCTTACATCAAATTCAGAAAAAAATGTGGTGAAATTTTTGGAAAGAAATAATATGCAGGTGTTTGATTTTATTTATTCAGGGAGCAGTCTCTTTGGTAAGGAAAAAGTCATACGATCAATGTTGCGGGAGAAAAAGTTTGATCCGGATAAGGTGATTTATGTTGGGGATGAGGGACGGGATATCGAAGCTTCAAAGAAAGCAGGAGTTAAGGTTGCTGCAGTGACGTGGGGTTTTTCATCGCGAAAAGGGCTCGAGACGTATAAGCCGGATTTTTTACTTGATACACCGGAAGAGTTAACGAAACTTATATCTTATTAAATAGCCAGGTGGAAAATTTGTTGGAAGAAGGGGACGAAGGTGATGATGAGTTGTACTGCTGCAATAAGAAGGATTGTGAAGATTAGGAATTTATTACCTTTTTTAAGTGAATGCCAACCAAGAAAGAGAACGATAACTAAATGAAGATAAATCAGTCCGTTAAAGATAATTGTTCGTGCTTGTGCCTCAGACATATGTGGCAAGATAAGCCAGAAGGTGAGCAGGAGAGTCCCACTTAATCCGAAACCAATACCAACGATTTGAAGTAGGCGTTTTTTGTTGAGAATTGGTTCTTTTGGATTGCGTGGTTTATTTTGCAGTACTGTTTCGTCTCGACTGCCCGTTGCCAGGGCAATAGCAGGCAAGCTATCCGTGACAAGGTTAATCCAGAGAATTTGTGTGGGTAGAAGCGGAAAAGGGAATTGAAAGACAACTGCCAAGAAAACGAGTGAAATTTCAGCTAAGTTTCCAGAAAGAAGGTAGATGATTCCGTTTGTAATATTTTTATAAATAATTCTTCCTTCTTCGATGGCACGAATTAAGGTGGCAAAATTGTTATCAGTAAGGACAACATCTGATGCTTCACGGGCGACGTCGGTGCCACCTTGTCCCATGCTGATGCCAACATCTGCTTTTTTGAGTGCAAGCGCATCGTTGACACCATCGCCTGTGACACCGACAACAAGGCCTTTTCCTTGTAATAATTGGGTGACGCGAAGTTTTTGTTCTGGTTTGGTGCGGGCGAAAATGCGTGTTTTGAGGATAACCTGAGAAAGTTGTTCGTCGGAAAGTTTTGCCAGCTCTTCACCTGTCATGACGTCTTCATCTTGTTGGATGAGTCCTATTTCTTGCGCGATCGCAAGGGCAGTGAGCGGATTATCACCCGTTACCATACAGACATGAATTCCTGCCACACGTGCTTTTTGAATTGCTTCTATCACTTCGGGGCGAGGGGCATCATAAATACCGACAAAGCCGATAAACGTAAGTGATGCTTCTAAGTCTTTTCGTGTATGCGTTCCTTTGTGATGCATAATTTTTGTGGCAAAGGCAATCGTACGAAGACCTTCTTTTGCAAAAGATTCGTATTGCTGGGTTAACGTCTCTTTTTGTTCTTGCGAAAGGGCTGATTGTTGGATGATTGATTCTGGTGCTCCTCGGACATAAATATGTTTTTTGTCGCCGTGTTTCCAGACAGTGGTGATCAATTTACTGTTTGCGTCAAGCGTGTATTCGTCAAGAACTTTTGCATCCGGTTGTCGGAAGGTGTGTTGTAGTGATTTTGTCCAGAGGAGAAGCGCTCCATCTGTCTGATCGCCGATTGCTTCATATGTTCCGTCTCCTTTTTCAGCAAGAGAGGCTGTGTTTCCAAGAAGACATGATTCAATAAGTTTCGGGAAAGCTTTTTCGTTTGCAAGCCAATATTTTTTAACCTGCATTTGATTTTGTGTGATGGTACCTGTTTTGTCAGAAAGTACAACTTGCATTGCTCCAAGTGTTTCAATAGCAGCCATTTTGCGAACAATAGCATTTTTTTTGGCTAATCGATTACCTCCAACAGCAAAAGCAATCGTGATGACAGCAGGAAGGCCTTCAGGAATTGCTGCGAGGCCGATTGTTGCTGATACGAGAATAAGATCAAAGAGTGGTCTGTTGGTTAAAAGACCTATTGGGATAATGAAAAAACCGACAGCAAGTGCGGCAATTGAGAGTGTTTTTCCGAGTTGTCCAAGGTTTTGTTGTAGTGGTGTTTGTTCTGTTTCAATGGATGAGAGCGTTTGTGCAATTTTTCCGAATTGGGTCTGCATGCCAATTGCTGTTACCTTAAGGACTCCATTGCCTTTGTTAACCAGTGTTCCAAGGAAGATTTGGTCTGATGGCTTTTTGATGATTGCAAGAGATTCGCCTGTTAGAATTGATTCGTCGAGTTCAAGGTGTGTTGTATCAATTAGCGTTCCATCGGCTGGAATTCGGCTTCCTTCTTCAAGAATGACGATGTCTCCCGGGACGAGATCTTGAGCGAAAATTTCCTGGTCTTTGCCGTCTCGTTTTACGCGTGCATGAGGAGCAGTGAGATGTTTGAGTTTTTCAAGTGATTTTTCTGCCCTGTACTCTTGAACAAAGCCAAGAATTGCATTGAGAATAATAATTGCGAGAATAAATACTCCGTCAAGGTTGTGCCCAAGAAAAAAAGAAGCAACGCCCGCAACGAGAAGGATTGCGTTGATAACATTGGCGAATTGGCTAAAGAATGTTTTTAGAATTGAAAAACTGCTTTCAGCCTCGATAATATTCTTGCCATAGTGTTTTCTCTGTGCGAGAACCTGCTCTGTTGTCAGTCCGTTTTGTTCCATGAGTTAGTGTTGGTTATTTTTTGGGCGATACTGCAGTGCTTCTGCAATATGGTTGGGTTTAATTTGATCTGATTCATCAAGATCAGCAATGGTTCTGGCGACTTTGATACTTCGAAAATAGGCACGACCTGAGAGATTCATTTTCGACACAGCGAGTTTAAGGAGTGCAAGACAGTCGTCAGAAAGGGTGCAAAATTCTTTGATTGTTTTATTCGTTAGCTCCGAGTTGGCAGTGAGCATAGTTTCATTATAGCGTAAAAGTTGCCGATTGCGAGCTTTTTGAACGCGTTCTCGGATTTTTTTGGACGTTTCAGATTCATTTGTCTCTTTTTCAGTCAATTTTTCTACTTTTACTGCAGGGACATCAATATGAATGTC
>DATIGJ010000129.1:0-3309 GCA_035454765.1 Patescibacteria group bacterium | reverse complement strand
TTCAGGAGTGACGCAGGTGGAGCGTAGAGCTGTGCTTGATGCGACGATGTCTGCGGGAGCGAAGGTTGCGTATTTGATTGATGAACCCCTTGCTGCTGCGATTGGTGCTCGAATCCCCATTGCTCAGGCGGCAGGACACATGATTGTGAATATCGGCGGAGGCTCCACAGAATCTGCGGTTATTTCACTTGGCGGAGTGGTCGTGCATAGCTCCGTGCGTGTCGCAGGCAACAAAATTGATGAAGCAATCGCAAATTACGTCAAAAAGAAGTTCAACCTCCTCATCGGTGAGACCACAGCGGAGCAAATCAAGATTCAGATCGGAAATGCTGTGCCGAAGGGTGCAAAGGCAACAGAAGGTGAGGGGCAGATGGAAGTCCGAGGCCGAGATAACATCACCGGTCTTCCGCGAACCATTCTCCTGGATGAGAAGCAAGTCAATGAAGCAATTCTTCCGGTTCTGATGGAGATTGTCAAAGGGGTTAAGGAAGTGCTTGAGCAGTGTCCGCCGGAACTGGCAAGCGATATTATTGATAAGGGGATTGTGATGTCCGGAGGGACATCGCTTCTGACGAACTTCGATAAGCTCATGACTGAGATGACCGGTGTTCCTTGTCATGTCGCTGAGGATGCGCTCCTCTGTGTGGTGCGTGGGACGGGTGTCGCAATGGAGAATATTGAACTGTACAAGAGGAGTATAAATAAAAAATAACCCAATATGCAAATAAACAAATAATCCAATCAATGATTAAATGTAGAATGTTTAAAGCTAATATTTTACATTGGATTATTCTTCATTGATTTGTTTATTGGGTTATTGGTAGTATTGGGTTATTGCTAGTGTCCTGTATAACTATTAAATTTCCCAAAAATCTTATGAAATCTGCAAAATTACCTCAAGTTTTTCACGCTAGTAAACGTCTTGGAGAATGGGTGAGGGGTTCTCTTTTTATTTTCTCACAAATAACGAAGCTACAGGCACGAGCTTTAGCTTTGAAAGTTGTACAAATCTTGTACGCTAAAGTATGTGAAAATCGAGTTTTTCGATATGGTTTTTACAGCTTGTAAGCTGTCTGTGAAATATGCTAAAGACGGTAACACTGCTTGGTGTCTCAGTAACTGATGAAAATCCAGAAAAAGTCCTGGAGTATGTCTTTTCAGTCGTAGGAAAGGGGAAAGAACAGGTGTTTATCACGACCCCAAACCCCGAAATTCTCGTTTATGCAAATGGTCATTCGGACTACAAAGACAAGCTAAACTCAAGTCAGGTTGCTTTGCCTGATGGCGTGGGACTGGTTATCGGAAGCTATTTGCTCGGAAAACCTCTCAGACACCGCATAACAGGGGTTGATTTCATAGAAATGGCCTGTCATGCGACTCGAGAAAAGCCCATGTCCATAGGCTTTTTGGGAGGGCGAGGTGGAGTAGCAGAGAAAGCAGCACTCCGCTTGCTTCGTAAGTACACTTGGTTAGAAATTGTGTTTATTGGTGAGGAATGGGGAGAATCTGGTTTTAAGAAGGCGGAAGTATTTGGTATGAAGTATATGGTATATGGCAAAAAAGAAAAAATACAACATATGACATACAATATACAAAATACAACTATTGATATACTCTTTGTTGCCTATGGATTTCCAAAACAGGAGGAGTGGATTTATGAGAATTTGCCGCATCTTCCGGTGAAAGCGGCGATGGGTGTGGGGGGAGCATTTGATTATTTGAGTGGTAGTATACCTCGCGCGCCAAAGGTGTTGCGGATGATTGGGCTTGAATGGCTTTTTCGTCTTTTTGTCCAACCCTGGCGTTGGAGACGTCAGTTGTCTCTTTTTACATTTCTTTTCCTCGTTTTCAAAGAACGGTTCTCAAAGAGTCATTAGTTTATGTTTTGATATAGATTGATATTCTTATTGTTTTATTTCACGTACTGCAACATGCGAGAAGTCAATATTGAGGCTAAAAAGAACTTCGGGAGGCCGTTTTGTATACACGATATGCTCAACCTTCATTTTCACGCTTGACAATAATAAATATTACTACGACAGTGCTCATACCTACATCAATGGACAAAGTGCAGGTCCTCACGCACTGACGTCTGCTACAGAGTCAGCGAGTTTTGTCTATGATGCTAGGAATCTGAGCTCAGATGGATTCAAGCTCTTTGAATACAACGAGGCAAAGTCAAACTCTTATAGAGAATGTGTTGTAAAGGTGGTGAGGATTGACGAATAGCAACTTATTCTATTATGATTAAGAAAACTCCGGTAGGAGACATATGAAAAACAGTAAGCTATCCAAATTCCTTCTCTTTTCTCTTGCTCCAAGCCTTCTTATCCTTTTTTCCTTTCTCTATGCTTTATATCTTGTACCCACGCAGATTGTTTTCGGCTTTGATCAGGCACGGGATGCCTATGAGGCTTTCTCCATTTATCATAACCACGACATCAAAATACTTGGACCATCATCAGATATCGTCGGCGTGAATCATGGCGTATTGTGGTTTTACGTATTGGCGCTTGTCTATTTCCTCGGGAACAGTATGCCGGAAAACGCAGTGTATCTGTTACTCGTTGCATTGTATGCGCTGGTTCCGGTCATTGGGTACTTCACCTACAAGATGAGTAAGAGCGCGGTGGTGACTTGGATCACGTTGGTGCTGTACGTGATGTCACCGTTGTTTCTTTCCTTTACACATTGGCTCTCAAATCCCTTACTTGCATTGTATATCACGCCGCCGTTACTGTATTTGCTGTGGAAGTATCTGCATAAGCCAAGCGCACTTGTCGCGGGTGGTATTGGTCTGTTGTATGCTTTGCTCATTCACTCAGACTTTGCGTATGTTGTCTTTGTCCTGCTTTTGCCGATTTATTATTTTGCGTACTCACTTCGTTTTCGGATGTGGGATATCCTGTCCTTTGGAGCAGGGTTACTGCTCGGATTGACCACCTTCTTTCTTACCTATCTGAAGTTTCAGACAAATATCGTCAACATTGTTTTTGGATTTATTTTCAAAAGTTCCAGTGACGGTTTTTCCGTCGGAACGACTGTCTTCAGTTTTTTTGATAATGTTATTCGGTTGCTTAGCTTTACCTATCTACCACTTCCACGACTGTTTATTTTTATCCTGCTTGTCGTTCTTTTTATCCGTTTTCGCAAGGTGTTCTTTACCCAGGTAGATCGGCTTCTTCTTTTTCTTTTGATCTGGCTTTCTGGTTTTATCTTTATTTTTGTCCTCAATCACGGAACGTTACTCCATAGCTTTTTCTATGGTCCCTTCTTATACCCGCTTGCGCTTCTTGTTGCACTGTATCT
>DATIGJ010000128.1:0-4506 GCA_035454765.1 Patescibacteria group bacterium | reverse complement strand
ATTTATCAGATATGACAAACGCCAAAGAATATATAAAAAAAAACGACTACATCATCTGTGCCGATGGAGGAACCAGATACGCATTGGCACTTGGCATAACTCCTGATATTATTCTCGGCGACTTCGATTCACTTGCACCAGAATTACAAGAAACATTACAAGGAAAAAAGATCGAATGGATTGCATACAACAAAGAAAAAGACGAAACAGATTCTGAACTCGCACTCAAACACGTAATCGAAAAAGGCTATAAAGACATTTTCCTTTTTGGTGTTTTCGGATCACGCATTGACCACATGTTGACCAATTTTTTCGCACTTGATCTGCTCGCGAAAAACAATGTTGACGTAACGGTTATTGAAGGCAATAAAGAAATGAAAGTGATTACCAAACACACAATCTTTCATGGGAAAAAAGGAGACCTGCTTTCTCTTATTCCATTAAAAAGTACAGCAAAAAAAGTAGTCACAAAAAATTTATATTATCCACTCAAAAACGACGATTTACTATTCGGTTACTCTCGGGGACTCAGTAATGTATTTACAACAAACACTGCCGAAGTTTCACTAACCGATGGCTCACTTCTTGCTATTCACGAAAAGGCTTCGTAGCTTTAATTGTTTGATAAACCAAAAGTGCACATTTCATTCGTGCAGGAGTTAATTGCAATCCGAGTTCTTCCAACACTTCATCTGGAGTAATCTTTTTAATATCGGAAATTTCCATCCCTTTTATTTTTTCGGTAAAAACAGACGCAGATGCTCGTGAGATAGCACACCCTTCTCCAGTAAATTTTATGTTAATTAATTTTCCGTCTCTAATTTTTCCCGTGAGATGAATCAAATCACCACAGGATGGATTATTATCATCAACAACAAAATCTGCATCTTTAATCTCTCCGAAATTTTGCGGATTATTCCAATGTTCCAAAATAATTTCTCGGTAAAGCGGGTCTTGCATACTATTGTTTGAAGGTGTCTTTTACTTCTTCAATACCTTTTATCAATGCGTCTATGTCTTCCTTTGTATTATAAAGATATATTGATGCTCGTGTTGTTCCAGAAATACCGAGGCATTCCATAAGTACCTGTGCACAATGATGACCAGATCTAACTGCAATATGAAACCTGTTTAAAATTTCCGCAGTGTCATGTGCATGCACAGTACCAACTGCAAATGAAAAAACACCGATACGATTATGAGAAATTTTGGGACCAAAAAGTTTTATCTTTCCTACTGATGCAAATTTTTCTAACGCATATTCTGTTACTTCTTTTTCATATTTTTCAATTTCTTTCATTCCTGTTTGTTGTAGATAATCAATAGCTGTACCAAGTCCTATGACTCCTTCAATATTTCTTGTACCCGACTCAAACCGCTCAGGAATATCAGCATAAGTGACTTTTTCTTTTGTAACACGACCGATCATATGACTGCCGACAAGCAATGGATCCATTTGTTCCAAAATTTCTTTTTTTGCATACAAAACACCAACCCCTGATGGTCCCAACATTTTGTGAGACGAAAAGGCAGCAAAGTCACAAGTAAATTTCTTCACATCAATCGACAAATGGGGAATAGACTGAGCAATATCAAGTAATACTTTTACACCGCTTCCATTTTCTCTGAAATAAGCAACGATTTCCTCAATCGGATTAATTGTTCCAAGTACATTTGATACATGAGTTAATGCAAGAAGTTTTACTTTTGAAAAATCACCGGAAAATTTTTGGTAATCCAAACGATAGTCATCAGTCAAAGGAAGAAAAAATAATGTAATACCAATTTCATCGCGCAATCGTTGCCACGGAATAATATTACTATGATGTTCCATTTCAGAAAGTACAACGACGTCACCCTTTTTTAAAAACTTTTTTGCCCACCCAGTTGCTACCAAATTGATTGACTCAGTCGTACTGGCAGTAAAAACAATTTCTTTTTCAGAATCTGCATTAATAAAATGTGCAACTTTTTTACGGACATTTTCAAACATATCCGTTGCCGTTTGACTTAAGTCATAAATCCCGCGATGAATGTTTGCATTATAATTTTTATAAAACGTATCTACTGCTTCAATAACTGATTGTGATTTCTGACTCGTCGCAGAATTATCTAAATAGACAAGTTCAGGATACGTTTTAAAAATCGGGAAATCTTTTTTTAAATTTTTCATAGCTTTAAGTTAACAATAAATCCTAATTTATTTCTGTGAGTAAAATCACGGCAATTAAAAAGATAACTTTTTCTCTGCTTTTTCAGCAAGATGTTTTGGAAACTCCGCAATCATACTTTGTAAAAACCCTTGCACAATTAATTTTCTTGCAACATCAGAGGATAATCCACGAGACATCAAATAAAACATTTCCATATCGTTAATTCTTCCTACTGTTGTCGCATGTCCTGCTTTAATATCATTTTCTAATATTTCCAAACTTGGAACAGCGCGACCTTTTGCTTTTTCTGACAATAACAATAAATGTGCAGCAAGCCATGCTTGCGTTCCTTTTGCACCCGGATCAATTTTAACAAGCCCATCTATATCTACTTTTGCCATATCCGATAACGCACTTTTGATAACGACATTACTTTTTGTCTCAGGAGCACTATGAACAACTTTTACTTTTAACGTGAGACTTTGATTTTCTTTACCCAAAAGAAGTGCAATAAATTTTATTGATGCACCTCTGTCCGAGAGAATAAAAGAATAGGAGAGTTCCGTCTCTTCACCCGTCCAGAGCACAGGAATAATTCTTTCCTCGTTCTTTTTGATAATTACTTCATGCATAACTTTTATACTAAATACTAGATACAAAATACCAAATACTAACTAGCCGACACTCCCTTCCATTGACAGACTTATCAAACGATTCAGTTCAACCGCGTATTCAAGAGGCAATTCCTTCACAATCGGTTCAATAAATCCATTGACAATCATTGACGTCGCCTGTGCCTCAGATAATCCCCGAGACATGAGATAAAACAATTGTTCTTCACCGACTTTACTGACTGAAGCTTCATGTCCCAATGTCACGTCTTCTTCATTGACAATATTTGTTGGGTAAGTATCGGATCTCGAAAGTTCATCGAGGAGTAATGCATCGCAGCGGACAAATGATTTACTTCCTTTCGCACCATTAATAATTTTTACCATCCCGCGATAACTTGATCTGCCACCGTGAACACTGACAGATTTTGACGTAATGGTACTCGTCGTGTAGGGTGCAAGATGAATCGCTTTTCCACCTGCATCTTGGTGTTGTCCTTTCCCAGCAAACGCGAGAGACAATACTTCACCCTTTGCGCCTTTTCCATTAAGAATAACGGACGGATATTTCATCGTAATTTTTGACCCAAGATTACCGTCAATCCATTCACCAAATCCTTCTTCCTCAACAAGCATACGTTTGGTAACTAAATTGTAAACATTGTTACTCCAATTTTGGATTGTGGTATACCGGACACGAGCCCCTTTCTTAACAATAATTTCGACAACTGCCGAATGAAGTGAATCAGTTGTATAAATAGGAGCAGTACACCCTTCTACATAATGCACATAACTTCCTTCTTCGGCGATAATCAGCGTCCGCTCAAACTGTCCCATGTTGGCAGCATTAATACGGAAATATGCTTGCAGAGGAATCTCCACATGAACACCAGCCGGTACATAGACAAAACTTCCACCACTCCAAACGGCGGAATTCAATGCCGCAAATTTATTATCGGAAATCGGAATAACCGTACCAAAATATTGTCTAAAAATCTCAGGATATTTTTGTAACGCAGTGTCTGTATCAACAAAAATAACACCTTTGTCTTCCCATTGTTTTTTTAAATTATGATATACAACTTCTGAATCGTATTGTGCACCGACACCTGCAAGAAATTTTTTTTCTGCTTCCGGTATACCAATTTTGTCATAGGTATCTTTAATATCTGACGGAACATCTTTCCAGTCACGAAATTTTTTCTGGCTCGGACTGATGTAATAATAAATGTTGTCAAAATCGATACCGGATAAATCAGCTCCCCATGTCGGCATTTGCTTTTGCTCAAACATCATAAGTGCTTGCAAACGAAATTGCCGCATCCAATCCGGCTCATTTTTATAATGCGAAATTGCCTCAACAATTTGCCGATTAAGTCCTCTTGGTGTTCGAAAGCCTGTACCTTCAGGTTTATGAAAGCCAAACTCGTACCCGTCTTTAATAATAGGTTGAGGTTTTTTTGACATAAAATTTTCAATTTTTAATTTTCAACTTGAAATGAAATCTGCCTGCCGGCAGGCAAGGTCTTAATGTTTAAAAATTTATATTTAAAACATTCATTGAAAATTTCAAATTTTAAATTGAAAATTGTTCGTATCCTTTCTCTTCAATTTCTTTCGCAAGGAGAGCATTTCCAGATTTAACAATCTTTCCTTTAACGACAATATGAACGAACTGAGGTTTAATGTAATGTAAAATTCGCTGATAATGAGTTATCAAAACAAGTCCCAACGGATAATCA
>DATIGJ010000127.1:0-4422 GCA_035454765.1 Patescibacteria group bacterium | reverse complement strand
TAATTGTTATGCTAAATTGCAAAGAAGACGAATTATGCCTGAGGAATTTCATTTCGAGTATATCCTGATAATACTTCTTTAACCATATCTGCTACTTTTTTGGGGTCATATTCACTTTTAATAATATACTTTACAGCGCCTTTTGCCAATGCAACCTCTGCATCTTGTTGTCCAGCAAGATTTGTAAGCATAATTACAGGAATCGTTTTTGTTTCAGGATCTATTTTTAACTTCTCGAGTGTTTGAATACCATTCAATCGGGGCATCATCACATCAAGAAGAATGATTGAAGGTTTAAAAATTTTTACTTTCGCAAGACATTCTTCTCCATCAATGGCAATTTCCACCTCATAATTCTCGAACTTGAAAATTTTCTCAAACATTCGAGCCATTAATGGATCGTCTTCAACAATAAGAATTCTACTCATATAATATTCTTTATCCAGTATAGCATATTTGATCTAACTTATCTGTTTGGTAATATTTCTAGCAATGATGTATGCAGGAAAAATAGACAATATTAGCAAAATTGTTGAAAGAAGAAAGGTAAGTTCAATGGTTTTACCAACTGTTTGTAAAATCTCTGTATGCTTCTTACCAACAAATAACATACCAACGACATTGTTATCACTATCACGTAGTGGAGCAAAAGTAACAAGATAGGGAATATTTAAAACAGATAACTCCCCCGAATACACCTGCCCTTTTTTCAAAACAACATCTTGAATTTTGGTACTTTCTTCTTTTACTCCAATCCAACGAGACCGTCCATCTGGAGCAAGAAATGTGGTCGCGGAACGAATGTTACTCGCATAAACTGCCGTATCAAGCTCTGTGGAATTTTTTATCCCGTCAACAAATGCGTTATCAATAGCGATACCTGCTATAACGGCACCAACTATCTCACCATTAACAATAACAGGAGCTGCTGATCTAATCGAAACAATTGGCGCCAGCACATTCTCATGAGTAGCAACCGTTGAAGAGAGCTCGTTCTGCAGTGCCCTTTGTACAATTACCTCTGATGTTAGAGAACCACCAAACCTTTCAGGATCTTCAGCTCTCATAAGAACGGTGCTGTTCTCATCCACAACAAGCAAACTACTATTCTTCGTTGTCAACAATGTTGAAGTAGTAATTTCACGAAGTGTACCTCGATCTTTATTTAAAATCGCTTGTGCCAACTCTTGATTTGCCGCAACTAACCGTGCTATTGCTAATGTTTCTTGACGTTTACTTTCAAATGCATATTGCAGAAGTCCGACATCGCTCATTAAATGCTTCAGTTGCGTATTTTGAATATTCCTGAAGAGGAGAAAAGTAAAGCTCACGGTTGTAATAAGAAATATCGTAATAATTCCTGCTGTCACAAACATAAATAGTTGTGTTTGGATTCGTTTAACTAAGTAACCGAATATCCATTTTGCAAAAAGTACGGTTGAAATAAATAATAAGAAATTTGCGATGAGCCAGATACCTCCAAATGATGACGTAAATTGGGAAATAGTGATAATATCTGACGTTTGGAAAAGACGTCCTAAAGACACTACTTCATACCCGCTTAGAAAAAATGATGCTGCAGAGACAATCTTTAAATGATTTTCAAGACCTATTGTGGCCCGCCGAAGATAGAGAAACGCATTAACAATGGCTAGGAGTGCTCCAATAAAAAGGAGATAGGATACCACGGGGACTTGAAAAGCCATCGGTAAAAATCCAAGGCTAAAAAGCGGGTTTGCCTCTATCTTTGGCCGTTCTTGAAGATGGTCTGACAAAAGTGCCACTGTTAGTATTCCATACCCAACAACTTTCAATATACCAACCAACAACGTAATCGTATCTCTACTCAAAAGAGGATTTATAAGAATTGTTTGTTCTATATAGATACTATTAAGGACAAAGGACAATGAAATAATAAAAAATCCAACCCACTTGAGGCTTGCTTTCAAACCTTTTCGGCTCGTCCAGGAATCAAAATATAACCAGGCTATCGCAAAAAAAATAAGCGCTGCAATGATATTAAGTGCAAAATGTGCATTTTGTAGGATAAATTGATAATACACTTCCATAATACTAATTATTATCTATTTCTTTCTCTTCGTCTAGTTTTCAAGTATTTTGATAATCTCCTCCTTACTTAATACTCTTCTTATTATAGAAATTACCTTTCCCGATTTATCAACAACATAATTTGATGGGTAAGAATAAATACCATAAGGAGCAATCGTCTCGCCATCAGGATCAACAAATAACGTTGATTTGTAGTTTCCCCGCTCAAGAAAAAGTTTTGCTTTAGTTGAGGTTTCTTGAACAGCTATTATAGAAATAGGTAAGTTAGCTCTACCAACAAGTACTTCCTCAAATGCAACAAATTGTTCAATAGACGGCGGTGACCATAATCCAATAAATGAAATAATATTCTTTGTGCCCCGTAACCTGATTGGATCGAATACTTGCCCTTCTGTTCCTCTGAGTGTTATATTAGGGACATCTGAATCTATAAGATTAAAAGAAGGTAAAAGCTGAGAGGATTTCGGCAGAGAAATTTCCACCGAGTCATCAAGTAATTGCGGTAACGAAAAGAAAAATTTACCTATCCATATTCCTTTTTTATCTTGTAAAGAGATAACGGGATTAAATGTCGTTGGCGTATCAATGATAAAAGCTGTGCTGGCAATGCTTCTATATCCATCTGCTTGCACTTTCACATAGTAGGTTCCCGGTGGCAGGAGTGACGAGAATTCACCGTTCTTATTGGTAATTTGGGGATTTTTTTGCTCATATGAATTCCCATTCCAGCTTACCCACAGTTGTGAATCAAAATCTTTATAAAAAACTTCAATCTTTGCATGTTCGATTGGATTGCCAGCGTTATTAACAATTTTTCCTCCATTTATAACTTCCACATAATTTAATTCTTGCTTTGTGAAATTACCTGCACCATCAGTTGATGTTGAGATAATTTGATAAAAGCCTGGTTTATCAAAAGAAAGTTCGCCAAACCAGAGTCCCGTGTCACGGGCTTTTCTTAAAGGGAACGAAGAACCACCTGAAAAGAAATTAATTTCTATGGGACCTCCAACTGCCGACATTGCCATTGACAGAGGAACATGAACGATTGTACGAATATAGCCTGCTTCTGTCGGATTAATCACTTGCGGCCCTACAGAAAACAAATTTCCCCCGACCATAGGAGGAAGTCTATCAATTACTAAAGTTGTTTTTTCTGAGTAGCCAATATTTCCGGCGTTTTCAGTGGCACGAACCAGTAATTCATAATTTCCGTCTTCAAGAAATTCCGGCTGAAATTCAAAAACAACTTTTCTTCTCGGAGTTTCACCAATCTCAACTTTTATCCAATTCTCACCATCTAAAGAATACTCAACTTTTTGAATCAAACTTCTCAAATCCTCAACTACCCCGGCCATCTTCGGAGACGAAACAAAAGGCTTTGACAAATCTGTGGTAACAACCACCCTTGGTGGAGTTCTGTCTGGAATTGGGGTAGGTGTCGGCGTAGGAGTTACAAGCTTCGTGTTTGTAACAGTTGTTGTAACAGTTATTGTCTCGCTTGAAGATGTCGAACCCAATTCTGCCGTAGTAAACGTATAGTCGGAAGATTGCAAATCGTTACCACCTGAGCTTGCAGTAATTCTATAATGAAACGTTGTATCTGCTGACAATCCAGTCAGCGTCACCGAATGAGATGTTGAAGAAGTTGAACTTGAAACACTGGAACCATATGAAGTTGTTGTACCGTAATCTAACACGCCGGTACTTGCGAGATTTGTCGTCCATGAAATTGTTATTGAAGAACTGGAAAGTGAAGAAGTGGATATTTCATCTATTGAAAGTGTTTCCCCAACGGAACCGATTGAGGTTGAGGTATCACCCGAGCAAGAAATAGCTCCGGCTCCATCTCCATCATCTGACACTTGCACAGTCCAACTTTGTGATGATGAAGCATTATTTGTTGAAATAGTCAGATTAAAAATTTGCGAGTCACTAGAACTTAGTGTCCCATTAGTGAAAGACGCCTGCGTAGCCGAATAATCTTTTGCCCAATTAGCAGCACTAATACCAACTATTTCATACTCACTATTAGGCGCCGTAATCCGAACCCAATGGTAGTCATTTGCGTCGGTATTGGTTATCGTAAAATTCAGATCTACAGTCGAATTTTCGTCAAGCTCATGGGTATCAAGAGTCACTGAGCATGAAGAGACAGATGACTTGACGGAGGGAACATTTTCCTGCAACAATATAAATGAGATACAGAGTGTCAAAATAATGAAAACTATTTTGAGCATAGTAAGTAAATCTTAGTCTAATTGGTTACTTGAGTCAATGAAAATCTCAATAAATTATGAATGAAATACTTACATCAAAAGACGTTGAACGATTAAATAAAATACTATTTTA
>DATIGJ010000126.1:0-7912 GCA_035454765.1 Patescibacteria group bacterium | reverse complement strand
GTTGAGGGTCGAAAGAAAATTCTGGCGATTCATGCTAAGGGGAAGCCTTTTGCGGGTGACGTTGATTGGGAGAAAGTTGCCAAGCGAACGGTCGGCTTTTCAGGTGCAGATCTTGAGAACATGTTGAATGAGGCTGCAATTTTTGCTGCCAGACACAACAAAAAAGCAATAGACATGAAGGATCTTGAGGAATCTGCAACACGCGTAAAACTTGGTCCTGAGAAAAAACGGCTCCAAACAGACCTGGATCGCAAAATGACTGCGTATCACGAGGCAGGACATGCGTTGGTTGCCTGGGAGATGCCGCATGTGGATCCAATTCATAGAATTTCCATTGTTTCCCGTGGCATGAGTCTTGGACATACGATGACTGAATCTATTGAGCGAGTCCATGAGACAAAAGCGCATCTCCTTGAGCAGATTGCCGTGATGATGGGTGGAAGAGCTGCTGAGGCATTGATTTTTGATGACATCACAACTGGTGCCTCTGATGATATTGAGAAGGCAACAAATGTCGCTCGTGCGATGGTGACGCGATTTGGTATGAGTGAATTGGGACCGGTAACCTATGATCAGGAGCGAAGCATTTATGAACAAAGTGAATTATCTCCTGAAATGGCTGCCAAAATTGACCAGGAAGTAAAAAAAATTGCCGATAGTGCCTATAAACAGGCAACACTCGTTCTTACCAAACTTCGAAAGAAACTTGATCTTTTGGCTGAAGAATTACTCAAGAAAGAGACTATCGAATCTGAGGACTTTATTGCATTGATTGGGCAGAAAAAAGAGTTGGCAACCGCGAAAGTAAAGATTTCATGAAGAAATCCGTTATCGCATTAGTTTTTGATTTTGACGAAACACTTGGCTTCGATAGCATAACCTATCTTCTTGAAAAAAATAAGATTTCCTATGATGATTTTTGGCCGCGAGTCTATGACATGGTGAAAGATTCGTGGGATCCACCGCTTGCATATATGCATGTGCTGTTGGAGTATGCAAAGCAGGGAAAAATAGATTTGTCGCAAAAGTCACTGCGGGAGAAGGGTGCCTCACTACCACTTTTTGCTGGAATCCCAGAGGTATTTGATGAATTACGGCTTTTTGTCAAAGAGGAGGAAACACTTCACACAGCAAATGTAACACTTGAATATTATGTGATTAGCGGGGGGTTGGAAGAGATGGTACTTGGAAGTAGTGTTGCAGAATACATGACCGGTATTTTTGGTAGCTCGTTTGCTTATGATGTAAAAATGAAAAAACCACTCGGGATCAAAACGGCAATTTCATTTACCGAAAAAACCCGTTATCTTTTTGGTATCAATAAAGGTTTATCTGTTTCAGAACTTCGAACAAAGCCCTATCGTATCAATGATGTTGTCCTCAAGGAAGAGAGGCGGGTTCCGTTTTCGCAGATGATTTATATTGGCGACGGGCCAAGTGATATCCCTACACTTTCTGTGATTGCACAATATGGCGGCACAGGGATAGGCGTTGTATCACCACATAAAACATTTAAAAAGGGATACGAATTGGCACGAGGGAGACGAATCACGGTCGGCCCCTATACGGCAAATTATACCGCCGGATCTGACATGAGAAAAGTACTGGAGGCAACGATTCTCAAAATTGGACTCGAGATCGCAGAGAATCAACAAAAGCATGTACAATAGGTTATATGAAGAAATTGTTACTCATTGACGGGAATGCGATGATGCATCGGGCATATCATGCGCTTCCCCCGCTGACAAATACTAAGGGAGAACCGGTAAATGCTGTCTACGGCTTTTTCTCTATGCTGCTTAATGTCATTGTTGATCAAGAGCCGACACATCTGGTTGTGTGTTTTGATACGGGTGCGCCGAGGATTCGTGAAAGTATGTTTGCCGGTTATCATGCTCATCGGCAGGCATTGCCTGATGATTTTGTTCCCCAAATTGAACTCATTCACGAGTTGCTTGCAAAGATGAAGGTAGCTGTTTTTGAGCTTGACGGATATGAAGGGGATGATCTCATAGGCACGATAGCAGATAAAGCAGTTACAAGGTCAAAGTCAAAAGGTCAAAGTTTAGATGTGGTGATTTTGACGGGGGATCGGGATTTGTTGCAGTTGGTGAATGGGCATGTACAGGTGCTAATGCCGCTTGTCGGGATTACAAAAACGGTCATGTTTGATGCGAAGGCTGTTGAAGAGAAGTATGGGGTGACGCCATCACAGTTTATTGATTATAAAGCATTGATTGGCGATCCCTCAGATGGGTATCCTGGTGTGACAGGGATTGGACCGAAGACTGCGGCAAGTTTGTTACAAAAATTTCATACGTTTGAAAATTTGTACAAAAATATCGGGGAGGTACCGGAAAAAGTTGGTTTGAAGCTTGCTACTGATGCGGAGCAGGCTGCTCTTGCGAAGAAACTTGCAACGATTATTCTTGATGCACCGATTCAGTTTGATTTACCTGCTTGCGCTGTGGCAAATTTTGATGCGAAAGCATTACTTGCGGGTTTTAAAGAACAGGGATTTAAGAATTTGACTGCGCGTTATGAAACAGTATTTGGGAAACCAGAAGAACAATTAGGATTATTATGAGTAAGATTCCTGCATTTATTAAGGCTGTAATTTTTGATGTCGATGGGTTGTTAATAGAATCTGAACCATATTGGTATCAGACAACCGAGGCATTTTTTGAAAAATATAATAAGCCATTTCACGAAGATATTCATAAACAAATCAGAGGAAAATCGTTACATGACATTATGGAGTATTTCAAAAAAGAATATGGGTTTGTTGGAGATACCAAGGAATTGATTGTTGAGCGAAAAGCGATGCTGTATGAGGTATTGTTAGATAATGTTGCATTGATGGAAGGCTCGCAGGTACTGTTACACGATCTTCATAAAAAAGGGATACCGATGGCAATCGCAACAGCAGCACATAAAAGAGATATGATAGAAAAGATGCTTGAAGAAACAGGAGTTCAGTCCATGTTTTCCGTAGTCCTTTGTGGAGAAGATGTAGCAAAGAATAAACCTGCTCCTGATATTTATTTACTCGCGGCAAAACAGTTGCATGTTGCTCCAAAAGCATGTTTGGTTTTGGAAGATTCAGCAACAGGTGTTCTTGCAGGAAAATCGGCGGGTATGACCGTTTATGGAATCAATGGGGAGAGGGAGTTTCACAAAGGACTGGAAGAAGCAGGGGCTGATAAGATATTTACCAGTCTTGCTCAGATACACATATGACAATACCACAGAACATACAAGCAGGTATTTTTGATTTGGATGGATTATTAATTGATTCTGAACGATTTTGGGATCAAGCTGATAGTGTGTTATTACAAAAAAGGGGATTCATGCCGACCGAAGAACTTTTTCTGAAGCGGCTTGGGACAGGTCATATGCCAACGATGCAAATTTATAAAGATGAATTTGGGATTGAGGAAACAGTTGAATCATTAGGAGCAGACAGGTTGATTATCTTTTATGACATTTTGTGGAAAGATCTGCAGATGATGGAAGGGGCACGAGAGCTGATTGAACAGTTACGGAAAAAGAACATCGCGCTTGCGATTGCCACGGGAGGTCATACGCAGGAAAATCTTGCAACCATTCTTCGGAAACTTAACATTTCTTCTCATTTTTCTTCACTCGTGACGAGTGCAGAAGTAGGAAGACAAAAACCCTTTCCTGATATTTTCCTTAAGGCAGCAAAGGGGTTGGAGATTGATCCGAAAGATTGTCTTGTTTTTGAAGATGCACCAAGTGGTGTGAAGGCAGCAAAAGCCGCGGGGATGATGGCTATTGGTGTTAATAAAAAACCTGCTGCACAAAAAGAGTTACAAGAGGCCGGAGCAGATGAGGTATTGACTAGTCTTACTGAAGTAACTGTATGAAAGTTGCATTGGTTCATGATCAGATTAATGAATACGGGGGGGCAGAGCGGGTGCTTGAAGCGCTGTGCGAGCTCTATCCGGATGCGCCGATTTATACTGCTTTTTATAAGAAAAATTCACTTGCCTGGAAACGATTTAAACATAAAAAAATTATTCCTTCGTGGGCACAAGCTATCCCATTTTTTGCGACAAAACTTCATAGTCCGCTTCGTTTTCTTGCACCGTGGATTTGGAGAAGTTTTGACTTCTCTAAATATGATGTGGTGATTTCGTCGGCAAGTTGGTATGTGACGAAGGGGTTTGGAAGCAAAGACCCCACTTCGCCCTTCGGGCTTCGCGGGGCAAGGCCGATTGAAATCTGTTATTGTCATACACCGCCGAGGTGGTTATACGGGTATAAAACATCGGTTGAATGGCAGCGGTTTTGGCCTGTACGAGTTTATGCAGCGATTGTCGGGCACTTCATGCGGATATACGATTTCCATGCAAGCCAGAGAGTGAATTTTTTTATTGCTAATTCGCGTGAGGTTGCGGGAAGAATCAAAAAGTTTTATCGGCGAGACTCGACAGTCATTTATCCACCTGTCGGCTTGCCGACAGAAGCAAGAAGCACGAAGCAAGAAGTAAGGAATCGGGATTACTATTTTATAGTTAGCAGAATTGTTGGTGCGAAAGGGTTGGATTTGGCGGTTGAGGCGGCGGTGAAGCTTGGTATCAAATTAAAAATTGCCGGAGCGCCTGCAGGGTATTATACAGAGTATAAAAAATTGGAAGAGCAAGCGAAAGGGAAGGTGGAATTTCTTGGGCATGTGTCGGATGAAGAATTAGTTGCTCTTTATTCAGGGGCAAAAGCGTTTTTTGCACTCGCCAAAGATGAAGATTTTGGTATCACTCCTGTTGAAGCGATGTTATGCGGGACGCCGGTGATTGCGTATCATGGGGGAGGGTATAAGGAAACAGTGATTGATGGAAAAACGGGTGTGTTTTTTCATCGATTAACGGTTGAGAGTTTAGTTGATGCTATCAAAAAGTTTGAACGCATGAAAGTGAGTAGTGATGCATGTAGAAAACAGGCTGCGAAATTCTCAAAAGAGCGGTTTAAGACGGAAATACAATTATTTGTGCAAAAGGTTGTAAAGGAGTACAATGGTGGGGATGAATCGGTTTGAGCAATTTGTCATCAATAGTCCTCTGAGAGCTCTTGCGCAGGAGTTTATCGAAATCCGATCACTTCGACGACGGGTCACTGTAGCAAAAAATAAAGTGATTCTCGAGCTTGGGTGTGGCAATGGAACAGGGACAAAATTGATTAAGAAGTATTTCCGCCCAAAACATCTGTACGCCATTGATAATGATCCCTCAAGAATTGAACTGGCAAAGCAAAAGGTTCGTGATCAGTCCATTACCTTTGAAGTCGCTGATGTCGTGAAGTTGCCATATAAGAGTGAGTCTATTGATATAGTTTTGGACTTTAGCGTTTTGTATCATATTGATAATTGGAAGGAAGCGTTAAAGGAAATAAAGCGGGTTCTCAAGCCTGGTGGACAATTTATCCTTGAGGATTTGTCTATAGAGGGGTTGAGTCGGGATTTTGGGAAAGTTTTTAGAAAAATGTTTATGCATACCTATAAGAGACCGTACAAACGTGATGAATTTTTTGCTTATTTTGTTGCCCAAGGTTGGCATCTGACGAGTAAAAAAGTCTTTAGTCCGTTGGGATTTGAATATTTTATCGTTGTTGCCGGAAAACCACTCAAGAATTAGTTTTTTATCACTGAGGTCAAAAACGATTGACAAACACTAACTAATAATCTATAGATAGATTTATTATGGCAAGTTTTCGAGGAGAAAGGAGTCAGGGACAAGGAAATCTTACAGAAGCACAACGGGTTTTGCATATTGGTGCGGTAAGTAGTTTAGATATTGCACTTCAATGTGTTAACAAGGCAGAATGGTGGATGCGTATTAGTGATACAAGGAGAAGATTTCCACAATTCGTAAAAGATTTTGCAGATGGTAGAGCTTCTATTCATATAAGAAGAACCAATGTCATGACATCAATCGCTACAGGTTTTATTAGAGGATTAGAACAGTCGCTTGCACGTACATAAGGAACATTGACTAAAACTATATCATTCTAGATCACCTCTTGTTTTTTAAGAAGTCTTGTGTTACTATTTGTTTTTAGCACCTCTTATCGCAAAAAAAGCGATCGTGTGTGCTTTTTTTATGGGCAATAGTAACGGTCATGAACGGGTGATTATTTCTGTCGGCGGCTCGCTTATTGTCCCTAATGGAGGAATTGCAACACAATTCCTTATGAAGTTAAATGACTTTGTTCGTAACCAACTGGCGCAAAATCCGAAGCGCCAGTTTTTTTTGGTAGCAGGCGGCGGATCCACAGCGCGCCATTACATTGATGCCGGTCGGGAAGTCGTCGGTCATGAACTCAGTAATGACGATTTGGATTGGCTCGGAATTCATTCGACACGGCTTAATGCCCATCTGATCCGTACCATTTTCCGCGACATTGCTCATCCACACATCATTAAGCATTATGACATCATTAAGAAGGCGACAGAGCCGGTTGTCGTTGCTTCAGGATGGAAGCCGGGACGTTCAACCGATTTCTGTGCGATTCTTCTTTGTGAAGATTACGATGTACGCTCCGTCGTCAATTTAAGTAACATTCCGCAAGCCTACGACCGCGACCCCAAAAAATTCCCCGACGCAAAACCAATCAAAGACATTTCCTGGGAAGACTTTAGAAAAATTACCGGTGATGAATGGAAGCCAGGACTGAATGCCCCGTTTGATCCGATTGCCGCGAAAAAAGCACAAGAGCTGGGTGTGAAAGTAGCAATTATGTCGGGAAGTGATTTTGATAACCTCAAGAATTATTTTGAAGATAAAGAATTTGTCGGAACGGTGATTGAATAAACAAATAAACCAATAGCAAATAACCCAATCAATTCTCGAATGCAGAATGTCCAACATTTTGCATTTTTTATTCTTCATTGATTTGTTTATTGGGTTATTGGTAGTATTGGGTTATTAAAATGATACTGAAATCATTCACACTCCAAAATTTTCGTAACTATACAAAAGCAACGTTTTCTTTTTCTCCCCACACAACCATTATCATTGGTCAAAATGCTGCAGGGAAAAGTAATCTTCTGGAATCGATTTTTTTCGTTGCAACGGGAAAAAGTAATCGTTCTGAAAAAGAAAAGCAGGTAATTCAGTTTGAAAAAGAGGTATGTCGAGTGAGTGCTGAAACAGGGGAAGAAAAACTTGAAATCGTTTTTGCCGATCAGGGGACGGCATTTTTGAAAAAGAAATATTTGGTGAATGGCGTTGCGAGGCGTCGGGTGGATTTTGCAGGGCATCTGACGTGTGTCTTGTTTACCCCAATGGATCTGGATCTCGTTTCAGGACAACCCGGTAATCGGCGCCGATTTCTTGATGAAGTTCTTGAGCAGGTGGATAGTGAGTATCGTAATGCTCATATGGTGTATACAAAGGCTCTCAGACAGAGAAATGCGCTTCTGGAGAAGGTACAAGAGACAGGTATTCGTAATCAGAGAGTGTTTGCTTATTGGGATGACCTTTTGATCAGGGCAGGACAGCTCATGAGTTTTAAACGGGAAGAGTTTATTGAATTTATTAACGCACGACAGAAAGATTTTTTCCCTTGTTTATTTACCTATGATTCCAGCGAGATTTCGGAAGAGCGATTGCTTCAGTATAAAGATGCAGAAGTGGGAGCGGGGGTCACCCTGGTTGGCCCACATCGGGATGATATCAAGATTGAGATAACTCAGTCTCAAGATAGAACAGCCCATGACTCACTGGAGTTGTTGGACGCCAGGTACTTTGCATCGCGTGGGCAGCAGCGGTTGATTGTGCTTGAGATGAAACTTGCACAGATTGCGTATTTTGAACAAAAGACCGGCAAAAAACCACTGTTACTCTTAGATGATATTTTTTCAGAGCTTGATAGTGAAAATATTAAAAAGATT
>DATIGJ010000125.1:0-3183 GCA_035454765.1 Patescibacteria group bacterium | reverse complement strand
CAAAAGGATCCCATACACTTGATGCAAAACTTGACACTGGCGCCTATCGCTCATCTATTGATAATAAACTTATTGACGAGCTTGCTATTCCTCTTTCCGAACATAAGGTGTTTGTCCAGTCAGCAAGTGGCAGAGCGTATCGAAAAACAGTCAAACTCACCTTTGAAATCGCAGGGAAAAAAGTAACAACGATCGCGTCAGTCGTCAATCGCTCACATTTGAAATACCGTATGATTGTGGGTCGGATTGACTTAAAAGGTTTTCTGATTAACCCTGAAACAGAATTTGAAGAACCTGACGAGCTCATGGATAATGAAGATAAAGAACAAGAAGAATAAACTATAAAACATCTATTCCAAGTTTTTTCAATTCTTTCGCGAGAGTAAAAAGAGGTAAACCAACAACGTTATAGAAATCTCCTTCTATCTTTTCAATAAAAATTGCAGCAAGTCCAGTAATTGCATAAGCCCCAGATTTATCCATCAAGTTCTCTCTTGCGACATACGCCTCTATCTCCTCTGACGAAAACTTCCTAAACCATACTTTTGTCTCAACTGATTTTATGATTGTTCTGTTATTTTCCTTATCTATTAAAACAAATCCGGTGACAACGATATGTTGTCTCCCGCGGAGCTTTTTAAGGATTCTTTTTGCATCCTGTGAATCTTTTGGTTTACCAATAATTTCATTTCCCAATGCGACCAATGTATCCGCACCGAGAACAATCCCCTCCTCTACTTTTGCTGCAACTGCTTGTGCCTTTTGCAACGCCAACGATTCTGCCTGCTCACGGAGAGAAAGTTGTAAATTTATCACTTCTTCAACATTACTTGGAACAATTTCAAATGACAAACCTATCTGCTCTAATAATCGTTTCCTTCGAGGAGATGAAGAGGCGAGAATAATAGATTTTGTCATGATTTTATTATAACTTTCTCCCGTGTTTTCATTACCAACGCCCACCCGTACTATTTGTCGGATTTTTTCTAAATTGTTCTGCAGCTAGTCTTCTTGCATTACGTTTTATTCGTGTTGTAACAGTTAATACATCTCCAACAAGATTGCCTTCTGGAGTTTCTCCATTTGGAACAGGTATAACCCCAACAACAGCAACTCTATGTCTTCTTTGATTCAATCCAAACCATCTTGTTTTGTCCAAACCTTGAACATATAAAGAAACTAAAACTTTCACCTCTGACATAGTAGAATAATTTCCTTTCTGATCTTCTGATTATATAACTTTTTTTCTCAAAATCAACTATAGGTCTCGTCTAGGCTAAACTCTCCTCACAACTTTCCTTATTTGTTCAATAACATACGTAATCATATATTTCGGATAATTAATAATCAAATCCTGTGCATGCAAATACTGCACATCTTCTCCACCAAAGCCTCGTTTGAAAATTGAAATTCCTGAGAATCTGTGATCTTTCGATGCAACCGGTGCGACACCCCAAAAATTATATCGCTTCATCCCTCGCTTTTTTGCTTCTTTAATAACCTCCCATTGCAAGAGATATGCGCCAGGATATTTTCTCCCTTCTTCAGTACTAACAGCATAATGATAGACTGCCTCAGTATTATAAAAAATAATAAACGCTTGTGCCAAAATCTTTCCTTCAAAAGTCGCCGTATATAACAATGCTTTCTCTGCTTCAAAAAAAACTTTAAATTGTTCAAAAAAATACTTGTAAGAAAACGGCACAAATTGTTGTCTCTTTGCTGTTTCTAACTGTAACTCATAAAATTGTTTAATCAATTTCTCATCTTTGCTTGTTGTAACCTTTACGTCAATTTTTTCTGCTTTTCGAATTTCATATCGTGTAGTTTTTCTCATATTTGCAATCAATTCTTCTTCTGATTTCGTAATAATTAGTTGTGAAGTAAGTTCCGCATGCATATACATTGGCGCACTAATACAACCTTGTTGATTAAAAATGTTTCTTGAGAATTCATCTTCGATAAGTTGTGGGCGGATACGGACAAAGACACATTTGCTCTCTTGTGCAATTTTTTTCATTTCTTCAAAAACCGCAGAGACCAAATATTTATTTTTCCAATCAATAATTGGCCCTGCAGGAACAGTCAGATACTTTCCTCTTTTTGCCGATTCAATAATCGAAAGCATAACTCCAATAAGTTTTTCTTCATCATAAAATCCGGTATAGAAAATTTCTTTACCGAGTCGTTTATGAAATTCACCCCAATACCATGACTGCAAAAAATTTGCATCCTCGTACTTACTAAGAAACTTCTCCCACTCTTGTTGACTTTGTATTTGTTTAGTAACTATATTCGTCATACGATACATTGAATCAAGAAGCAAGGATCATGAAGTTTGATCTCCTTAACTCGTGATTCACAATTCATGATTCATTGCTGCTCGATTTATCCATCCAATCATTAACAATTTTAGCAAGATACTTTGCCTCATTCTCAGATATATTCCTATGTGTTGGTAAATTCAACATCTTTTCTGAAACATCATCAGCTTGTGGACACTGATGATTGTAATTCGATAAATGCACATATTTTTTTGGTGCTATCGGACTATCATACCAAATGTCAGAAACAAACACAGCATGATTTTTAAGCTCCTTTATCAACCCTACTCTACCGTTATACATTATTGGAAAACGAACATTCGTTGAGAACGTACTCTTCTTTTTTATAAAATCAGCGACAAGATTGCCACGAAGTTGATCAGCATAAATTGCAGCAATTTTCTTTCGATGAATCAAATTTTTCCCAAGATTAGATAATTCATCATAAATTAAAGAACAATACCATGCCGGAAGAGAATGAACAGCTCTATTATCACTCATTGGGCTTGATAACAGTTTAAACCTTTTCAATACAAAATGAAGAAACTTACCCACCCCAAATAAATATGTCTTGCGAATAATCAATGTAAACAAAGGATATAATCTATCAATTATTTGTTGTTTAGAACTTAATGTTTCAAAAATAAATTCTTGATCCTTGATTCTTGATCCTTGATTCCGAATAATGAGTGCTCCTCCAGATATCCCATCAATCATTTTATCCTGACTAAAGGAAAGCGTAACAAAATCTCCAACCATCCCTGCTTCTTTTCCACTTGCATAAACGGTACCAATCGAATGAGCCAAATCCTCAATAAGAATAATATTTTTTTCTTTACAATATGTTGCAATTTTTTCA
>DATIGJ010000124.1:0-4045 GCA_035454765.1 Patescibacteria group bacterium | reverse complement strand
GGTCTCATAATGCTATTATGGCAAGTTTACGATCTTGAAACAAGCCTGTCTGCCGGCAGACAGGTTCAGGATGACAAGGAGAGTGAATCAGTAATTGAATATTTTCCTACTTTTGTTCGAAGAATATCGAGAGTGATCGCTCCGGTACCAAGAAATTTTCCTAATTCGTTGGCGAGAGATCTGACATACGTCCCGCTGGAACAGAAAATACGAAAATGTGCGCTTATAAATTCGTTTTGTTGATGTGTATTATCAAAAAAATTTGTCCATGCCTGTTTTATTTCATTTTGTCTAAAGTTACCGGAGACAGAATCAATTTGTGTAAAAATTTCTTTTTTCAGTTTTTCCGTAGAGAGTTGTTTGATTTCTATCAAGGTAAAATCAAAGATCTCGATTTCCCTTTTGGGTAGTTCGATCTCGGCTAATTTTCCTGCCCGTGCCCATTGGAAAAGTGGTATTCCATTGACGGGTTTGGATGAGTATGGAGGGTATGTTTGCATATGTTTGCCAAGTTTCGTTTTGATGAATTGAGTCAGTAAGTCTTCAATTTTTTGTTTTGTGACGTTATGATTTTTGACTTGAGAACTTAGCATACCGAGAGTGTCATACGTATCCGTTGTGATACCGAAAACCGTTTCAAATTCGTACTCTTTTGGAAGGTCTAAAAATTTGTCTTTTTCTTTTGTTGTTTCCTCTCCTATCATTAAAAGTAAAACACCGTGAGCGAGTGGATCGAGTCTGCCGGCGAAGCCAATCGTTTCGTTCGCATATTCAGGCATTGTTTTTCTTAATAGAGTAATTGTTTGTAGCGGAGTTAATCCTTTTGGTTTGTAAGTATTCAGTATCATATTAGTGCGTTCTCGACTTCGCTCGAACAATATATTATACTAAATATTCGCGTACTTCATATGGATCAACAAATAGAGAATATACCCGTCCAAGAAAAACAAGCAAGCGAATTATCAAAAAATTCTCAAAAAAAAATAAATATTTTCGTTGTAATTTTTGATTTCTTGCATGCTCTTTTCTTCGGGTTTGCTTTTTTAGGAAATTCTCGCAATAGAAAAATAGTTTCCATTTTACTTCTTTGCTTATTGTTTATTCTTATCGGAATCGTGGTTTATTCTTTTATCTTCGGTTCTTCAAATACCCCTAAAAAGCTTTCAGAAACAGTACAAAATACTGTTATTGTTTCCCCTACCCCTTTTCCTTTTATCGAATTAACTGTTCCTTATTTACGAGAGCGGGAATACAAAAGTTCTTTAGGAGAGCGTGAAGTATACGCAAATAATAGTAATTATACCTCATATCTCACCAGTTATGACTCTGACGGATTGAAAGTGAATGCGCTTCTCACCATTCCGACTGGTGAACGACCCGAAAAAGGATTTCCGGCAATTATTTTTGTCCACGGATATATTCCTCCGACTCAGTATCAAACAACAGAAAATTATGCATCCTACGTTGATTATCTGGCGCGAAACGGGTTTGTCGTGTTAAAAATTGATCTTCGGGGACACGGTGATTCTGAAGGAGAGCCGGGTGGAGGTTATTTTGGTAGTGATTATATCGTTGATACGCTTAATGCCCGTGCAGCATTGCAGGGAAGCGATTTTGTCAATCCTGATGCGATTGGTTTGTGGGGACATAGTATGGCAGGGAATATTTTACTTCGATCCATGGTCTCGCAACCTGATATTCCGGCAATAGTTATCTGGGCAGGAGCTGTGTATACCTATATGGATATGCAAACCTACAGAATTAATGATAATAGTTATCGTCCGCCGACAACCGTTACTACGACGCAAAGGAAAAGGCAAGCGTTAATGCAACGTTATGGTAGTCCAAGTGCGACGAGTGAATTTTGGAAGCAGGTCATTCCAACAAATTATCTCTCAGATATCAAAGGCGCAATCCAACTGAATCACGCGGTGAATGATGATGTTGTTGATATCAGATACAGTCGGGACTTGACGGAACTTTTAGATAAGACATCTGTACCTCATGAGTTATGGGAATATGCAACAGGTGGTCATAACATTGATGGCGCAAGCTTTGTCCAGGCAATGAATCACACCGTTGAGTTTTTTACGAAGTATTTGAAATAGCGAAGCACGAATTACATTTTTTTATTGCCATGATTCTTAATTCAAGTTATAGTGCTCTGAGTGCGTCTTGTGCTTTCTTCAGATTGGTATTATAGAGAACGGCTTTTTCAAACTCTGTCCGTGCTGCAACAAGATTTCCTTGTTTTTTATAGATTTTTCCTCGGATCAGATACAATTCCGAAAAAGCGCGATTGTGGTTATTCAAAATTCGATCAGTGATTGAAAAAACGCGATCATAGTTACCCAGTTCATAATAGGCCTGAATCGGTTCAATTTGATACCACAGTGTTCGAAACGGTAAAAGATTTTCCACTTGCTCAAATTCTTTGACTGATTGTTCAAAATCATCGATATGATAGAGTGCGACGGAAAGATTGAATCTTGCGTAAATATTATTTGCATTTTTATTCAGATGTTGTCGTGATAACGCAACCGCGTTGGTCCATGCTGTTTGTTCGTTTGCATCCTCTCCAAGAATTGCTTCAGCAAGTTCTTTTTTTTCTTTGGGTACTAAGACGAGATATTCAAAATTAAATTTTTCCCAGATAACGTTGAAATCCTCATAGGAATAGTATAGATTTTTCCCTTGTAAGGAATCATCCTGAATAAATTGTCGCGAAGTATCGTCAAAGCCTTTGATGATACGATAGTGACCAATATCTTCTTGTGCTGAAAGCCAGGTTCTTGTAATAACCGGAATGTCATTGGCGATAAAGTGTTTGATCAGATCGGGGTTGCCATTCGGACGGTGATACGTAAGTAAGTTGTATTCTTCTGCTTGCTGTGCAAGTTCTTCAAGCGTTGTTGATTTGTCATCATTGTCACCGCCTGCTCTTTGATATGGGCGAAGTTGTTGTCCAAGTTCTGCTTGCGATACCTGTATATCGTAGTATGATAGTGCCATAGAAAGTGCTGCAGGGCCGCAGTTGTTAAAGGTCTGAAAGATATGATAGTCATTTGATAAGAGTTTTGACTGTGGCAATGGATCGAGAGTGATTGTTGGTTTTGCTGGTGAAATCGGGAGTGAACTGGATAGTTCAGTGATAACGTTTGTGATAGTTGGGGTGATCAGTATCGGTTGATGAGAAAAAAAGGTACGATAGAAAACGACACCAAGTACCGCGTATGCAATTCCTAAAATGATAAGCATGAGTTTCCACATGAGCCATAATTATAGCAGAATCGTACATATTTGCTAAAATAGCATCATGATAAAAAAGATTTTAACCTTGTTCCTTTTACTTACGGTATTATTTGGAATTTCTCTCTTTTTTCAACCACAAAGAGAAGAGGCTGTTTTGGGAGAGGTGCAAGGACGTCATTGGTTACTTCTGTATCGAAGTTCCAATGTTGAGTATTTATATTTTGGCATTCCGGGAGATGCAGAAAAAAGTACTTTAGTGAAAACGTTTTCTGTCAAAACAGGCATCCCAGGAGAACGTCCGACTCCCCTGCCCCAACTCGTAGGGCGCGACTATTGGATCATTACCGGTAAAGAGGAACAAAAAGATAATCCCGAGACTGCACCATATTTTTTGACACTTGATGTGCCAGTTGGCGATGAGGAACCTTATGGGCCAACCCCCTATCTTGAATGTAACGGATCCGCTTCGACGCGAGGCGAGCAATGCAACTGGATTTTACCTGGTGCTTTTGGACTGCATGGTGTTGCCGGTGATCTGTCAAAGCTTGCTTCAGATAATCCCGGAAGCTCAGGCTGCATCAGACACACAGATGAAGATATTACTTATTTATATAATTTGTTAGATCCTGAAAAAGAAGAGATCCGGTATTATATTGTTAAATGATGCATTCAGTTTGGCAATTTGATAAGATACAAAGTATGAAAACTCTTGAAGAAATACGAAAAGAAATTGATATATTGGATGATGAGTTACTGCAGATTTTGGTAAAACGATTTGCAGCCGTGAAGGAAG
>DATIGJ010000123.1:0-4260 GCA_035454765.1 Patescibacteria group bacterium | reverse complement strand
AAGCTTCTTAGCAACTTTTTGCATATGAGTAATGAGTTGTTCTTCTGTAGAATGTTTTCCAAGACAGACTTTTGAATAAACTCCAGGTTCATTATTTAATGCAGCAATTTCTATTCCTCCATCATCTGAAAGCGCTGGAAGTCCGCTCAATTTAGCATAAGACAATGCTTTTGTTTGAGAATTTTCTTCATACGTAGTACCTTTTTCTTCAATTTCTTTACTAATCTGTACATCAGCTAACGATACGAGTTCTAATGGTAAATCCAAAAGAAGTTCACGTAATTCATTCAATTTTGCAGGATTATGCGTGGCAATAAGCAACTTCTTCATAAATGAAAATATCTATACTTCCAAAAATCTTTTCTTTACAAACTCTTTCTCCAAAGACAGAATCAGCCAGGCGGCTTTTGGTCCGTGATCTTTCCCAATCAGTGCAGTATAAATAGCACCAAATGTTTCTTTACCATTTAACCCAAACGATTTTCCTAACTCATAAATATCTGTCTGAAACGTTTCAGCATCTGAAACGATATCTAATTTCTCAGCAATTTTTTTCAACAATTCTTTTTGTTTTTCAGAAAGTGTTTTTGCTTTTTCCGGTAGTTCCTGTTGGATTAAAAACTTTTCTGATTCAGGCGCATATTTTTCAATATAAACTCTGGCGTATTCTGCCCATTGCTCTAAGCCCTCTGCTTTTATTCTCTCTTGCATATTCGGCATTTGCACCCATTGAGCAAGAACAGAAAAACGAATAGATGGTGTTTCTTGTACTTTTTCACCAACTTGAGAAAGTTCAAAAATACGAGCCAGATCCTCGTCACCTTTTTTAAAATATGCTTCTGCTGCTTTTTGATATTCATCGTATAATTTCGGAATAATACCTGTCCCGACAGGATTAAATTCTACTGCACGATTTGGATCAGTTTTGATCATCAAAAAACGAGCAATTTCTGGAGGTAACAGAGCAAGTAACTGTTCTGCTGTCAAACCAAGTCCTTTTGAAGATGACATCTTTTTTCCATTCCATAAAAAGAATTCATAGGGCAATTCAGTCGGGGGTTTTTGTTTAAAAACAGCCTCAAGAATATGGTTTGCAATATCAAACGATCCTCCTTCTGACATATGATCTTTACCTGCACCCTCTAAAGTTACTTTCAGGGTATACCATTTTACAGACCATTCCGGTTTCCACGGCATTTTTGCATTACCATCAAACGGAGAAAGTTTACCTGTTGTACCACACCCCTTTGCCCACTTTACCAAATCAGGCAAACATTCAAAGACAACTTCTTTCCCATCCCAACTGACAACTTTCGTCGTTCCAAGTTTTTTACAATTCGGGCAAATAACCTGCAACGGATACCAATTTTCCTTAACCGGTTTTTTATACATTTTTTCATAAACGGCTCTTACTTTATCAACACTATCAAGCATGATACGAATACCTTCGTTATAGACACCGTTTTTATAATTTTCCGAACCAAGATAAATCTTTGCATTGATACCTAATTTTGCAAACATATCCCTCATTTTTCTTCCGTAAAAATCGGCATATGTTCCGTTACCGTCAGGAGACGGAACCATAAAAGTCGGAACACCCATATACTCTTGATACGATTCTTGTAACTCAGGTGGTAATCCGTCAATGGGATCAAAATCATCAAAACCAAATGAGTAGGTTACATCATCATTTTTTTCTTTAAGAATTCGGTACAAAACATCATGAATAACCGGTCCCTTCAGACCTCCCATATGAACGATGCCGGACGGAGTCCACGCGTCATTTACCCACTCTCGTCCTTTTCTTTTTGCTAGTACTTCATCACCCCAGAACATAGTGCTATTTTAGCATAAAACCTCTATTTATTTACGTCTTTTCTTCTCAATCTTGATGTAATTTGACCACTCCATAGGGGACCAAGTCCTCTAAAAGCATCAACACGTGTAGTTCCTCTACTTGAAGCTACTTGTTCGGATCTACCAAATAATCTTCTTCTTGTAGCGACAATCACAAATGGAAAACGAGACTGATTCTCCGATGCAGTTATAACAACTCTCCCCGGTAATCTAAGACTCCCTTGTGCAAATAGTCTGTTCACAATTTCAGCAGGTGTCCCAGGACGACTTCTGTCTCTCATTTATCTCACACTCCTTTCTTCTTTGATAAAATTTAAACTCGGTATCTCGAAAACATTCCTTGCCGGACCGGTGAGAAAAACAGGAGCATCATGTCCTGCCCATGACATCTCAAGTGTACCGCCTGGCAGATGTACCTTTGCTTGAGTACTGGCAAAACCATGTATAACGGCAGCAACAAAAGCAGCGCTGGCATTTGTACCACACGCCAATGTCAAACCACACCCTCTCTCCCAAACATGGACAACAAGATTTTTCTTATCCTGTACCTCAACAAATCCAATGTTGATTTTCTGGGGAAATAATTCTCGCATATTTTCTATTTGTGAACCATAAAGCTCTGCATATTGTTTCGCCTTTCCTTGTTCTACAAAAAAAATAATATGCGGATTACCCATCCCAACATAAGTTCCTTTCATATTATTGAAAAGAAACTGTACCAATCCTTTATCGTCTGGGGTCAATAACACTTGTTGAGAATCATAAAAGATCGGCCTTCCCATGTTGACCGAAACGATTGCTTCACTCTCAGTATTTTCTAACACTTCAGGAATAATAATTCCTGCGTCAGTATCAACCCAAATCTTCCCTTTACTTTTTACTAAATTATTATCAAGAAGATATTTTGCAAAACAGCGAATACCATTACCGCACATTTGTGCAAAAGATCCATCCGAATTAAAATATTTCATGCGATAGACAGCTTCTGGTATTCTTGAATCTGTCACGGTAATAACTCCATCTGCTCCAATACCAAAATTTCTATCACAGATTTTGCGAACATCGTCAGGAGTTGTCCGTTCAGCAAAATCTGCATAAAGAATAAAATCATTTCCAATTCCTTGCATTTTTTGTATTTTCATAATTTTCCAATAAAAAAACCGCTTTCGCGGGTTACCTTTTCTCAACAAAAAAAGAAACCCGTTAACGGATCTTCTTCTTTTTTGTAAGAATACTTAAATCATGTTGTTCACGAATAACACGTGATGTATCTCCTTCAACCAAAACTTCTGCAGGTTGCGGACGACCGTTATACAAAGAACTCATTGAGTATCCCATTGCTCCTGCATTAAAAATGGCAATAATGTCACCTTCTTTACATTTGGTAATCAATCTATCTCGTCCTAAAACATCTCCTGACTCACAAATATTTCCAACTATCCACACAGATTCCTTATTCCCGCTGACATGACTTGCATTAACAATATCGTGATATGAACCATACATAATCGGTCTGACCAATTGATTCATTCCTGAATCAATTCCGACAAAAGTATGGTACGGTGTTTTTTTAATTTCCGTCACTGTTCCCAACAAGACGCCTGATTCACCAACTAAGAATCTTCCGGGCTCAAAAAGAAATCTAACTTGTTTTCCATATTGAGTAACAAATTGTTCTAATTCTTTCGTAAGACGTTTTCCGAGCATGTGCATATCAAGCGGTTTTTGTGATTCGTTATAGGAAAGACCAAACCCTCCCCCAAAATCAATAAAATCCAAATCGTCAAATTGTTCAGCCGTTTTTAATAATGTTTTTGTTGCTTTAATAAATAATGGTTCATCAAGAATACCGGATCCAATATGTTGATGAATTCCAACAATTTTCAAACGATATTTTTTTGCAAGTTTTTTTGCCTCGTTAATTTCTGACAGATCAACACCAAATTTACTATCCGGCCCACCAGTAATATTATGTTCATGATGTCCTCCCCCAATTCCCTGATTGATACGAATTGAAATATTCCCACCAGGTTTTATTTCGCCAAAACGTTTAATTTGTGTCAATGAATCCAAATTAATCATGATCTTATTTTCTATGACAAACTGTAGTTCTTCTTTGGTTGTATAACTTGCTGTATAGATAATTTCTTCCGGTTTATATCCTGCTTCAAAAGCAACAAGAACCTCCGCAGGACTGACTGCTTCAAGTTTTGCTCCTGCTTTTTTCAATAATTTCATAATTTCAACATTTGTATTGTGTTTGCAGGCATAATAAAATTCTGTACGAGGATAGGTAATATTATCAATCAATAATCGCAGTTGTCTTTTCAAAATTGCCGCATCATAGACATACAATGACGAACCGTATTTTTTCACCAACGATTCTGCACTTACTCCTCCGAT
>DATIGJ010000122.1:0-3055 GCA_035454765.1 Patescibacteria group bacterium | reverse complement strand
TTAGTGTGCTAGAATAACATCATGTCAGATCTTCATAGTCGCCTCGAGTTTGCAACAAAATTGGCATATAAAGCAGGGGAGATCATGCTTAAGTATTTTCAAGAAGGGGTTGAAAAAGAGAATAAAGCAGACGGATCACCTGTCACTATTGCAGATACGACTATAAACGAGATGGTTATTGAGGAAATTTCAAGACAATATCCGCAAGATGGTGTGCTTGGTGAAGAAGTGAGCAATCTCCAAGATGGCGCAGAATATCTTTGGGTTTGTGATCCAATTGACGGAACGCGGGCATTTATTTTTGGTATCCCGACAAACCAATTTTCGCTCGCATTGGTAAAAGATGGAGAACCACTTCTTGGCGTGATTTATGACCCATACAGTAAACGGTTGTATACCGCAGTAAAAGGTGAGGGAGCATTTCTTAATAAGAAAAAAATGGCAGTTAGCAAAGAGACTACGATCAAAAATAGTTTTTTTGCACTGCCTCATTTCCGTGTCCCACTCTTTGATTCCGTTGGATTGTTTGGGGAGATTGTTAGCAAAGGTGTTCGGTCGTTCGCATTTCTCTCCATCACGTTTGAAGCAATGCTTGTCGCAAACAACAAAATTCCCGCGGTAGGATATGGATATACGGGAGCACATGATATCGCTGCAATAAAAATTATTGTCGAAGAAGCAGGAGGAAAAGTAACTGATCTATTGGGAAATGACCAACGGTATGACCAGCCGATTAAAGGAGCGCTTATCAGTAATGGTTTGGTTCACGATGAATTAGTCGGGTTGGTAAAACCATATTTGACAATATGAAACAGATTTATGTCATCAGGCATGCGGATAAGAATAAAGAGACAGGACAGTTAACTGATGAGGGGAGAGAGCGGGCACGACAATTAAAAGATCAGCTTGGAAATTTTGACTTGGTAATAACCGCAGATAGGCCTCGTCTGACAGAAACAGCATTGCTTTTGACCGGCCGAGATCCTCAAATTGATAAGCGAGCAGGCTTTGTCTACACCTCTTCCGAACAGAAAGAACGCCTCAGTCAGCAGGCAAAGGTGCATCCGATGGATCATGCAGGAGCATTATTTGAATTCCCGGAGCATAAAGAACACGTTGGTATTATTGGCAACAATCTTATTGAACTTATTAAAGAAACATTCCAGAAACTACCAGAAAATGGTAAAGCTCTTATTGTTTCTCAGGATGGAGTCATGGTTGCTGCGGAAAGAATACTGCAGAACAAACCTTATGAGAAGCTTGAAAGCTCATATCAACCGCTTGAAGGGTATATTATTGACTACGAGCTGAATATAAAAGAATTTACTGAATGATTAAGCTTATTATTTTTGATTGGGATGATACGTTTACGCTTGGTTCAACAGATGGATATTTAGCTTGCTACCACGAAGCATTAACGTCGGTTGGAATTACTCTTTCTCCTGAAGAAGAAAAGGCACGAGTACTCCCGACGTGGGGAACAGGGCATGTCAAAGGCATTGAGGCGTTATTGCGAGAATATCCTGAGCTGGTTCCTGATGCTGTTAAAAAATGGGAGGATTCGGTCTATGGTGATGTTTTTGTTAATCAGCTTCAGCTTGTGAAGGGAAGCGTTGCTCTTTTGAATCGTCTTGCGAAACAGTATATGCTTGCAATCGCTACGGGCGGGGATATCAGAATCGTGCGTGAAAGAGCTTTTCCAAAGTTTCAAATACCAGATGTGTTTGCCCAAGTGACATCCACGTATGAACTTGCTGATCCACTCAAAGGCAAGCCGCATCCTTATATGCTTGAATTAATTATGAAGACCCAAAATATAAAGCCTGAAGAGACGATCATGGTTGGTGATGCAAAAAATGATGTCCTGATGGCACAAAATGCTGGGATAGAGACTGTTGTCGTATTGACGGGGCATTTATCTCGAAAAGAAGCAGAGGAATTGGGAGTGAAGCATATTATTGATGATGTGACGAAGCTGGAAACTGTCCTTTAGCAGTTTATCGTTTGAGGGCTTCGATGCCGGGGAGGGTGCCGTTTTCGATAAATTCCAGCATGGCACCACCACCTGTTGAAATATGGGTAATTTTTTCAAGATATTTTTTATTTTTAATAGCAGCAAGGGTATCTCCGCCACCTACGATTGAAGTAGCTTGCGAATTTTGGGTAATTGCGTAGTAGATAAAATCTGTTCCTTGTCGGTATGATGGATGTTCAAACAGGCCGATTGGACCATTCCATATAATAGTATTCGCTTTGGCGATGATTGCGCCAAAGTTTGCTTGCGTTTCGGGGCCAATATCAAGAATAGACAGATTTTTTGGAATTTTATCTCCGATGGTGATGAGTTTGCCACTTTTTTCTTTTTCATTCGGATCGCCAATCAGCGCGTCGGTTGGCAAAATAATTGACGTATGTTTTTGTGCTGCAAGATAGAGAAGTTGGCGTGCCTTCAGTACCATTTCATATTCACAAATACTTTTGCCAATGGGAAAGCGCTGCGCTCTGAAGAAGACGTTGGCAAGTCCGCCGCCGAGTATCACGTAATCCGCTTTTTCCATAAGCTTGGTAATCAGATTTATTTTGGTTGAGATTTTCGCTCCTCCAATGATCGCGACGAGCGGTCTTTCTGGGTGTTTAATTGCTTGGCTAATTGCGGTTATTTCTTCACGGAGTTCCAGTCCGCCATAACAAGGGAGGATTGAAGGTACGCCAACAACGGAAGATTCTGTACGATGGCACATTGCGAATGCATCGTTAACGTAGATATCGGCAAGCGATGCTAATTTTTCGGTAAATTTGGGATCGTTATTTTTTTCTTCAGGATAAAATCGAATATTTTCGAGGACAAGAATTTCTTTTTCTGTCTGATTGTCAAACGTATCTTGCGGTTCAGTCAGAAAATCATCTATTAGACGAACGGTTACTTCCGGAAGATATTTTTGTAGTCTCTCGACAACGACTTTCATAGAAAGCTTTGGAGTTCGTTCTTTGGGTCGGCCGAGCTTGGAACAGCAGATGATTCGATTTTTGTTTTTCAAAAGGAGTTTAATCGTTG
>DATIGJ010000121.1:0-5162 GCA_035454765.1 Patescibacteria group bacterium | reverse complement strand
CTTTTTTTTCAAGTGATTGGTATTGAGATATTGCCATTTACGCCACAGACAGGTATTCTTCTTTTTGGATTTTTTCTTGTTGTTGTAGGATTTCTCTTCAGTATGCTGGGGAGACATTCGTTGGGGACAAATTGGGCCCATGCACTTGAGTATCAAATCAAGAAAAAACAAGAACTGGTTACGAGAGGGATTTATCGTTTTATTCGTCATCCGATTTATTCTGGTTTTTTTCTTTCAATTTTGGGACTTGAATTAGTATTGGGAAGTTATCTGTCTATTGTTGTTTTGCTTATCGGAATTCCAGTTCTTAATCGGCAGGCAGGTATGGAAGAAAAACTGTTAGAGGAGCATTTTGGCAAGAAATATGGTGCTTATAAGGAGAGAACGACACGATTTATTCCACTTTTGTGGTGAAAGCTGTTTGCTTTTTGTCTTGATATCGTTAGCTTTCTTTCATGTTTTTTCTCTAGAGATTGGGTATACTTAGGAACACTATGGCAGATATTTATAAAGAATCATTAATATTACATAAAAAATATCAGGGAAAAATAAAAATAGCCTCGGTTTCTCCATTGAAGGACAAACACGATTTAGCACTTTTATATACACCCGGTGTTGCAGAGCCGAGTAGACAAATTGTCAAAGATATATCACTTTCCTATGATCTTACGTTTCGTGGAAGAAGTGTTGCGGTTATTTCGGATGGATCAGCAGTTCTGGGGCTTGGCAATATCGGACCAGAGGCAGCAATGCCCGTCATTGAGGGGAAAGCCCTTCTTCTCAAACAATTTGGGGACGTTGACGGTGTGCCGATTGTGATTAATACACAAGATCCTGCTGAAATTGTCCAATTCGTCAAACACATAGCTCCGTCCTTTGCCGGTATCAATTTGGAAGACATTTCAGCGCCTCGATGTTTTCAGATCGAAGAAAGCTTGCAGGATATCGGGATTCCTGTTTTTCATGATGATCAACATGGAACAGCGATTGTGGTCGCTGCTGCTCTTAAAAACGCGGCAAAAGTCGTCGGTAAGCCATACGAATCATTATCTGTTGTTGTTGTCGGTGCGGGAGCGGCAGGCCTTGCTATTTCACGGATGTTGCTTGGATTAAATTGTTCCTCAGATGTTTGTTTTCGAATTAAGGGGCACAGGGCTATTGGCGATTTGATTATTGTTGATACGCAAGGGGCGCTCTACTCGGGTAGGGACAGGCAAAATATTTATAAACAAGCAATTGCTGGTGTGTCAAATAAACACAGAAAAAAAGGACAGTTGGCAGAGGTCATCAAGGGCGCTGATGTAGTCATTGGCGTTTCCAGACCAAATAATATTACAAAAGAGATGGTTGCTCGTATGAACAAAGATGCGATTGTTTTCGCTCTTGCCAATCCTCTTCCTGAAATTATGCCTGATGATGCACGAGATGCAGGTGCTGCGATTGTCGCGACAGGAAGAAGTGATTTTCCAAATCAGATTAACAATGTTTTGGTATTTCCTGGCGTTTTTCGTGCAGTTATTCAAGGAAGATTAACAAAAATAACTCAAGAAATGAAAAATGCTGCAGCTGACGCACTTGCTGATTTTGTGAAAGATCCATCACCAACGAATATTATTCCAGATGTTTTTGCGAAAGGACTTGCAGAACACGTGGCAAAAGCGGTCTTGAAAGTAAGTTAATTGTGTTCCAACGTCTCTACCCGTGTTGTTACTTGATCAAACTCTTCTCGTGTCGGTGCATCATCTTCAAGATATGCAGCTGTTTGCCTTGTTTATCTAGTATTTCATTAACTTCTTTAAAGCTTAATTTAATTTTTGCTTCCAACGCTGCTTGGCCTTTAATGAGTGCTTGAAGCATATCTTTTGTCCGCATACGTAAAATATAAAGTGTTTCTTAGCAGATGTCAATGAAGATGATATGGATGTATTGAGCGGGTGAAGAGGATCGAACTCTCGACACTCTGCTTGGAAAGCAGATGCTCTACCACTGAGCTACACCCGCATCATTTACCAATAGATTAGAGTACATGGTAAATGGTTTTGATTATTGCAGTATAGCAAATATTTGTTCGCTCCTCAAGAAAAGATTAGTGGTTAAACGTGAGACCTTGAACAGCGGTTTCTATTGTTGATGAATTGGACATGGTGTAAAAAATTGCTGCTTCTGCGGCAATAATGCCGAGAGTCAGAACTGCTACGGTTGCAAAGCCTATTGCCTGACGACTGCGAGGTGATAGCCGTTGAGGATGAGTGATACTTCCATCTGTTGTTGGACGCAGCATAAATGATGCGGTATCGTACGCGTCGCAACGATCTTTTACGAGTCCGATACCCAACGCTCTTTGGATAGGAGGTCTATCCTGGCGAAATATACTGAATGCTTCTCTTCGTACGGTACGGTGTGCGATTCTCGGATTCGTATCAGAATGAACGCCTAAAGCACGAAGAGCACCACGTCTATCTGCATCTTTCAACATATCCTATAATTATATCATTTAGAGATTAGAAAAGCAAAAAATAGTCTTTATTTATAAGAAAATTATCGTTCTTCGAGGCTGTTAAAGAGGACTATAATAAAAGAGATAAAGGGAATTGCAAGAAGTGCACCGGCAATTCCCATCAATTTCGCGCCGATCATAATACTTAAAATGACAACAACAGGATTGAGACCCACTGCTTTTTGCATGACCTTCGGTACAAGCAACTGATTTTCAAGTGCTTGAATCAGCATATAAAGAACGACAACGGTTATTGCCATCGTTGGTGAGATAGTAAATGCCACAATGACCGCAGGAATTGCAGAGATAATCGGACCCAGTGTTGGGATAATTTCGAGTAATCCTGCAAGAAGTGCGAGAGGCAGTGCGTATGGAAGACCCAGAATGGTTAGCCCAATCCATGACAGTGTGCCTATAAAAAGCATCAAGACAAATTCACCCCGAAGCCATGCACCAAGTTTTTCATTGATTCGGTCAACGACATGAAGAATAAAGGTACGAGAACCATCATGGAATTGATTGGCAAGGAAATTTTTGAAATTTTCATGATACATGAGTAAGTAAAAACTGACGACAAAAATAGTAATGACAGAAAAAATGCCTCCAAAGACCTGTGTTGTGACGTTTACAGCGCTTTGTCCGATTGATCCTGATTCACTTGTTAGATACTGTTCAAATTCACTGCTATCAATCGAAAGTCCTAAATTGGTTGCTGTACGATCAAGAAATTTGGGGAAATTCGTGAATAATGCTTGAATTTGCTCGGTGAAAAATGGGATAAGCGGCAGGACTAGTAAAAAAACCGCAGTAAGCAGTCCTAAGTACGGGATCAGGACAGCAATAATTTTAGGGAATTTTTTTCGCTGGAAAAAAGTAACTGCGGGTAAGACTGCTGCCATAATGATGTAGGAGAGAAAAATAGAAAGAATAATTCCCCTGATTTGTACAATAAACCAGAACAAAGCAATCAGAAACAAAGCAAGCAAAACCTGATTACGAAGAAGATATTTGATGAAGTTATGGAGCATAGCCTTACTCTTACTATAATAAAGGAGTATAGCCTTTGTCAATGAAGATAAAAAGCCGGTGATTATTTAATAATTTCTTAATAATTGATTGTTACAATCTAGATCATAATGGTGAAAAAAGTATTTCCGATTGATACCAATATTGACAGTCACATTTTACGTATTAATTTGATTGAGTTTTTGACAAGCTACTTGGAAGGACGAACAGCGTTTGATGTTGTTTTGCAGGTGACGGAACGAATTTATCAACGAGATCCTTCTACTCTTTCACCAGTAATTATTGATGTGGTGACAACGTTTCATGAGGTCAAAATACAATTTGATGCGGGAGAAGAAATCCAAGAGGATACAGTAAAAAATACCGTGAATGATCTTATTTTGCGGCTATTGGAAGAATAATAACAACTTTTATCGTTCTTTTGTGGATTTTTTGTGATCGGCTAGTTTACTACCTATCGCGAGAAGGACTTCTGCTGCTTTTTCCCCAGGATGTTCTTTGACGTCAGTAACAATGTCGTTGATTTGTTTGTTTAATGTATTCACTCGGACAAGAAGAACGATGATGAGGATGATGATAATAATAAGTCCGAGGAAAAATAACGACATAAAAATAACCCCTAGCGAGTAATACCAATATTGAATTTGTTCAAGAGACATAGTTTTATTGTACTCGTCTCGATTTGCAGAATGCAAGAGTTTATTTTTTTGGACTCAACCAATCATTTTTGAGTAGATGGAAGCTTCCCTCCCCGATTGCCTCGCGGATATTTGCAATTAATTTTGTGATAAAAAAGAGATTGTGATGCGTTGCGAGTTGGTGTCCCAAGAGTTCATTGGTTTTGAAGAGATGATGTAAATAAGCTCTAGTGAAGTTTTGGCAGACGTGACACGCGCATCCTGGATCAATCGGCTCCGGATCAGTTTGAAATCGTTGATTGGTAATATGAAAAACAAAACTGTTTTCTCGTCGTCCACCATTTTTTGGAGAAATAAAAAGACTACCATGTCGGGCTCGTCGTGTCGGCGCAACACAATCAAAAAAGTCCATACCCCGTGATATTGATTCAAAGACATCTTCAATTTCTCCAATACCGAGTAGATGTCGCGGTTTTTCCTCATCAAAATATGGTACACATGCTGAAACCATTTGAAACAATACGTCTTTGGAGGTATACGCACCGCCGATTGAGACAGCATCAAAATATTTATTGGTGAATGCTGCTGAAAATCTTCGTAATTCGTCAAACCGTCCACCATGGACGATTCCATACATCAGTTGATCTTTTCGTTTTTGTGCTTTAAGACTTTCTAGTCCCCAACGGCAGGTACGTTCAAGTGACAATTTAGTCGTTTCATAGTCCCAGAGGGGTGACTCATGATCATCAAAAGCAACGATCAGATCAGCACCAAGTTTTTCCTGAATCGCGATGGATTTTTCGGAATCAAACCATTCTTTATTGCCGTTCAGATGTGAAAAAAAACACACACCATCGTCCTGAACCAATGCACTTTTTAATTTTTTCTTTTGTTTGTCTTCTGTGGTTTTCGTAACTGCCGGTAGCAGTGTCGCCCCCATATCTGCGGGATTGAGAAAAACGGATTTTGAAAATTTATTCAATCGTTTGCCTGTAGCATCT